>JBIILF010000002.1:0-16119 GCA_044232785.1 Candidatus Planktophila sp.
ACCGGCATCATGCCTTCGTGAATCTGTTTCCAGGCATTTTCAACGTTATTAACATCGACAGCTGAACCAGTATGAATAACAACGCCTAGAGCGCCAATATCTGCGCCACGCTTTAACGAGTAAGCAGTCGAGGCAACAGAATTTTCGTATGTACCAACAGTTGGTGAACCTAAATTAATTAGGAATGGCGCGTGAACGTAGGTGAGAATATCTAGAGCTGCCGCTTTGGTGCGAAATTCTTCATCGGCAATTGGGTTGGCTTCAGGCATGGCCCAGCCGCGCGGGTTCGATGCGAAAACTTGAATTACTTCAGCGCCAGTTAGTTCGGCGTAAGCAATTGAGCGCTTGGCCATTCCACCTGAAGTAGGGGTGTGTGCGCCGAGGCGGGGACCGTTAATTTTCGCTTTAGACATTTGGCTAGCCTACTGTGATGGTCACAGTGCTGCCACGTTTAACCTTAGTGCCCGCCTTAGGTAAAACATTTATAACCTTCTTTGTCTTGGTAGCACCAAGAGTTTTAACCTTAACTACCAGGCCTAAGTCTTTAAGTATCTGAGTTGCTTTCGCTTGAGTCTGTCCAATAATTCCCATAGTTGGAATAGTTGTGAAGGCCGAGCCCTTTGATACAACCAACTCAATTTTGGCGCCTTTTGGAACATCTCCAGCTGCAGGCATCTGTGAGATAACACCGCCAGGAATAACTCGTTCATCATATGCATAAATAACCGTGACATCGAAGCCGGCGCCATTTAATTCTGTCAGCGCCTCTTCACCGTTTTTTTCAACATATGAAGCGACGGCAAAAGTTTCAATTCCTTTACTGACTACTAAATTGATCAAGACATTGCGACGCACTTTTGTTCCTGGTACCGGATCAGCTGAGATTACAAAACCCTTCGGAATTTCTGAGTTAAATACTTCAGTAATCGTGCCAGTTTTTAGTGGGAATTTAGCAATTGCATTTACTGCCGCCTCTGGCGTTAAACCAATTAATTGCGGAACTACATAACGCTCTGCGCCTTTAGAGATGGTTAATTTAACGGTGCCATTTGGCTCAGTTTTGTCGCCACCTGCCGGGCTTTGCGCGATGATTAAACCTTCAGCATCTTCTTCACTGTAAACGCGTTCGGCAACTTCACTTTTCAAGCCAAGTGGGGCGAAAAGTGAATTAGCTTTATCCAGTGAAGCGCCAATTACTGATGGCACACTTACTTGTGCGCCAGGGCCAAGGACAATCCACCAGCCAGCAATACCAACGCTGATCGCGAGCACCAAAGCGATAATACGATTGCGACGAACTCGCTGACTAACGCGGCGGCGTTCTTCGGCGCGATCCTTCTTAGTATCGGCAGTGTTCTCAGTCATGGGGGCAACTATCTCGGTTACTTGAGGTGTTTTAGCTGCTTCGGCACGCTTGGCAGCACGAGATTTATCTCGCACTTCTTCTCTAATCGGCGCAACTGGCAGATCTAACTGAAGGCTCAGCTGCTTACGTTTCGGATCAATTTCATCACGCACTCGATTTAGTTCAGCTAGAAATTCGCCCGCATCGCGTGGTCGATCATCTGGGTTAGTACTTGTAGCTTTGGCAACTAAGTTTTCTAGTGCTGTGGGCACGCCTTTTATTTTGCTACTTAGCAAAGGAATTTTTTCATTGACATGCATATACGCAATTTGAATAGGAGTCTCGGCAGCAAACGGCTTTTCGCCTGTGATCATTTCAAATAGCACAATAGCGGCGGCATAAACATCACTTCGTGAATCTGCGATACCCCGCTGAACTTGTTCGGGGGATAAGTAAGAAACGCTGCCCAAGATAACGCTGGATTCTGCTGTCATCGTGGTGCCCAACATATTGCCTCGGGCTAAGCCGAAGTCTGCAATTTTTACGCGGCCTTCTTTTGAGATCAAAATATTTTCAGGTTTGATATCACGATGAATAATACCAATGTTGTGCGCGGCAGCTAGCGCACTTAAAACTGGATCTATGAAGGAAAGCGCATCGTCGAAAGTCAATTTTCCACGTTCGTAGATGTAGTCACGAAGAGTGTGGCCTTCGACTAATTCCATCACGATAAAAACTGCCGGCACTCCACTTTGATTCCAACCTTGATCTTGCACTGCAACAATATTTGGATGAGAAAGTGACGCCGCAGCCTTGGCTTCGCGAATAAAGCGACCAACGAAATCTTCATCTTGGGCCAGATGTGGGTGCATGATCTTTACTGCAACTTTGCGATCTAGCCGAGTATCAATAGCGCTGTAAATTGTGGCCATGCCACCTGTAGCTAGGAGCGCCGTTAACTGGTAACGGTCATCAATTAATTCGCCAGTTAGATCAGACACAGCTAAATCTTAGGCTAGCTACTGCGTAGAGAGGATGAAATCCGCCCTTTCGCGAGTTAAGTCGCGTGCAAAATATTCACTTTCCATCTTCTGCCACTTGACCATCTCGCCACGAATATCTTCACCATCGCGCTCTAATACCCGCGCCAATCCAATACTTTGATCAATATCTAGCCAGATTGAAGTTGTTAATTCGTCGCGTAGCAGCTCATTACAACTGCCAACTCCTTCGATAATAAGTAGTTCTACTGGTTTGACCTGACGGAACCCGGCATATGAATTAAGTGCCCAATCGAAGATCGCTAGGTCTGCAGTTTCTTTTGCATTTTGAGATTTGATTAGCCCGACTAACTTGGCGAATAGTTCATCAGATAACGCATTAGCCCACCCGTTATAAAGCTCATCCAGATGAATCACTTCAATTGAATAGGTACCAGCGAATACTCGTGCGATCTCGCCAGCCAGTGTGCTTTTGCCGGAGCCAGCTGGCCCATCAATTGAAATAACTAGCGGTTTAGGTGATTGACTAAATAGGTCGCGGAGCGCTTCGTTGATCTGCATACCAACGCCTCCAACCTTGAAGCGCAATCAATGTGAAAATTGCATAGAGGAATGAAGTGAAATAGTAGCCTTGTTGGAAGTAGAGAGCGGTGCCAACTAGATCTACCACTAACCAGATTACCCAGCTCTCATATTTTTCTAGGACCATTAGAATCTGCGCAATTAACGAGCCAACAAAGAGAAATGAATCAACAACTGTTGCTGACGCGCCGATTCGCGAAAGAAATGGGGCAAGCGCTAACCACAAACCGAGTATCCAAAGTATTGAATAAACTCGCCCTCGATTACCTAGCTTGCCCGGCTGGGCACCAGTTGGCGCCCAGCCTTTCCAGCCGCTGGTAGCAGCCGCAATAAATACTAATTGCAGACCAGCACTTGCAATTAAGTTGGCTTGATAGAAAAAAATCCCATACATCGCACTGCTTGCTGCCCAGAATGGCCAAGTGATGCGTTTGCCTGTTGTGCCTAACCAGACGCCAATTAGTGAAGTAATCGCTGCAACAAATTCCAGGATAGATACTTCGTAACTCCAGGCGGTAAATAAAATGTATGACACGTTAAACCCCAATTCCAGGTCCGCATTACCGGACCGGTCAAGCGGTCGATCTGTTAATTACAGATCCTCTCAGCCAATTTCTTTAGGCTCCCGCATCGCAAACTATAGCGATTTAGTCAGCAATTAGTGCGGCTTTACGAGAGAATTAGCGCATGCAGAAATACGGTTATTTAGCGATGTTGGCCTTTACCCTCTGCGGATCAATCTGGCTCGAAGTATTTTTAAAAGTCGGCGTAATTCGCAGATTTAAGCGAGTGGTCTTAAGCATTTTGCCCACAGCGCTTTTCTTTCTGATTTGGGATGCCTACGCAATTAATCGTGGCCATTGGTATTTTGATAGCAAACAAATATTAGGAATATTCGGACCCTTTGAGATCCCACTCGAGGAGTTCATGTTTTTCTTAATCGTGCCACTAGCTGCGCTATTAACAATTGAAGCAGTGCGAACTGTTAAGAAACATTGGGAAGTAGGGGATGAGTCATGACCTACACACAGATTGCTCTGATCGCGGTATTCATTGCCGCTTTCCTTGATCTAGAAGTACTAAAAACCAGGCTGCTAAAGCGAAAAGTCTTCTGGACTTCATACGCAATTATTTTGCCATTTCAGTTGCTAACTAATTGGTGGCTTACTTCAAGAGAAATTGTTATGTATAGCGCTGATACTATTTTGGGAATTCGCATTGCATCTGCGCCACTAGAAGATTTATTCTTCGGCTTTGCCCTTATTCTTTCGGTAATGGCTAACTGGGTCTATTTAGGTCGCAAAGCAAATAAAAACTAACGAGCAGCTATAGCCTTAACATAAGCTCTGCCGGCCACACGCATTCGACGAGCGGTTGAAGTTTTTGCTCGCTTATTAAAGATGTCGTAACCAATTGCTTCAACTTCATCGACAATGCCGCAATAAAGCTCACTAGCTGCTTCGATACATGGCCGACTAGATGGCGCCAGTTGCAAAATGCCAGGCGTGGCTTCACGTTGAAGTTGGCGTACGCGTTCGATTTGAAACTTCAGGGCTGCGGTAATTTCAGGCGTCAGTTTTCGAGCTTCTAACATTTCACGATTTACGCCGAATTGAGCCAACTCATCTTGCGGCAAGTAAACCCGGCCACGATCTAGATCTTCACCTACATCGCGGATGAAGTTAGCTAACTGAAAAGCTACCCCTAGCTTTTCCGCTGGTTCATATGCGGCCTCACTTAAAGCCCCCAAAATAGGGACCATTTCGAGACCGATTACAGCTGCAGAGCCATATACATATTCCATCAGAGCTTCGTAATTCGCATATTCAGTAACAGTTAAATCCATAGTCATTGAATGTAAAAATGCTTCGAAATGTTCGTGGGGGATAGCAAAACGATTTACCGTATCAATTAGCGCGCGACCAACTTGATCATTGGAATCGCCACTTTTTAGCCCCGCAAGAACACCTTGCCCCCAAGTTCTGAGTTCAGCAGCTTTTTCTGTTTCAGATAAAGTCGAAGCTAGATCATCAACAATTTCATCGGCATAGCGAGCAAATCCATAAAGAGCATGCACGAATGGTCGTTTTGCTTTTGGTAAAAGCAGTGTTGCTAAGTAATAAGTCTTGCCGTGCAGAGCATTAAGTCGTTTGCATTCTTCATAAGATGCCCGCAATTGCGGATTACTTATTCCGGCAGCAGTTAACTCATCCATTACTTAACTGGGCCCACAATTCGCTCAGCTGCTAAGCGGCCAGAGATCAAAACCATTGGCACACCAACACCTGGTTGAGTACCTGAACCAGTAAAAACTACATTCTCAAAACCTTTAGCCAGGTTACTTGGGCGGAATGGCCCAGTCTGGAAGAAAGTATGCGCACTCGCAAATGGTGCACCTGCTTCCATTCCCATTGCTTCCCATTCCAAGGGAGTTGTTAAATGTTCAACTTCAATCGCATCGCCAAAACCGTCGTAGCCACGTTCTTCAAGAGTGGCAATCATTTGATCACGATATGGCTTTGACTCTTTGCGCCAATCTATATCGGCAGTTAAGTTCGGAGTTGGGAATAGCACGTAGTAACTCTGCTTTCCAGCCGGTGCTAAATCTGGATCATCGTGAGTTGGCACAGTAACAAGAACACTTGGGTCACTCATTAACTGCTTCTTGTTAATTAGCTCATCGAAGACGCCATCCCATGATTTACCGAAGTGAATATTGTGATGGGCAATGTGATCGTATTTCTTACTCGAACCAATTAACATAGTTGCACAAGATGGTGAATAACGCAGGCGCTTTACTGAGCGAGGAGTCTGACCCAATAGATCGCGCCAAGCCACAGGTAAATCAGGGTTTAAGACCACTGCATCGCAGGTAATTCGCTCACCTTTATCGGTAATTACTGCTTTTGCGCGGCCATTCTCAAAATCAATTTTAGTCACAGTGGTGCTGTATTTAATTTCAACGCCATGCTTTTGCGCAGCCGCAGCTAGCGCGACAGGTACGGCATGCATTCCACCCTTTGGAAAGAAGACACCATTTACGGAATCCATATAAGCGATGACAGCGTAAATTGCTAGCGCTTGCTGCGGGCTTACACCGGCGTACATTGCTTGGAAGGAATAAACCTTCTGTAAGCGGGGATCCTTTAAATACTGATTAACTTTTGGCTGCAATTTGCGAAAACCGCCGAGGGCGATCAAACGGGCCAAGTTAGGTGTCAATAAATTTAGCGGTGAATCAATATTGCGATCAATGAAATCATTCATCTCATACTTATATAACTTGGTTACGAATTCAACATAGCGGCGATAGCCCGCAGCCTCTGATGAACTAACGGTGCGAGCAATCTCAGCTTCCATTTCATCGGTGTTTGCGTGAACATCGATCTGCGAACCATCGTCATAGAACGCGCGATAAAGCGGCTTCAATGGCATTAAGTCGACCCAGTCTTTGAGTTCTTCGCCGACTGAATTAAAAGCGTCATTAATTAAAGAGGGCATGGTTAGAACACTTGGCCCAGTATCAAATGAATACCCGTCGCGTTGCAGCAAGCCACTGCGGCCACCAGGCACAGATTCACGTTCAATAATTGTTACTTTACGACCAGCGCCAGCCAAACGAAGTGCAGCGCTTAAGCCGGCATAACCAGCACCGACTACAACTACATGATCACTTGGACCTTTAATCTGCTTAACCATTTATTATCACGTATTTCTTTTAGTGGCGATGATTGCCATTTCGGTTAACAATTCTCTAGCTTGGGGCACTATTTCATCACGATTTAGTGCTTCTAGCGCGGTGGAAGTTAGCTCTTCAATTAAATCCTCTACGTGCATTGCGGCACCAGTTTCGGTAATGATCTCTTGTAAGCGAGCGATAGCAACTTCAGAGATATCGTGATTTCCAAATTCTTTGAGAAATTCAGCTTCAGCGGGGCCGGAAATTCGATCGTGCGTCATAGCCATCAATACTGTGCGCTTGCCTTCGCGTAGATCATCACCGGCTGGTTTGCCCGTGACTTTAGGGTCACCAAAAACACCAAGTAAGTCATCGCGCAATTGGAAAGCTTCGCCAAGTGGCAAACCAAATTCGGAGTAGATCGAAACTAATTGTGCGCGCTTAGCTGCATCAGGAATGGCAATCGCGGCGCCAAGATGAAGTGGACGCTCGATTGTGTACTTGGCGGATTTATAGCGGGCAATGTTTAGCGCTTGAGCAACGCTTTGGGTACCACGAGCTTGCTCAAAGACATCTAGATACTGGCCGGCAATTAATTCAACTCGCATCTCGTCATGCACACTAAGGGCGGCCAGAAGAGATTCGCTTTTTATTCCAGAGCTGTTGAGCATTTGATCTGACCAAATAAGTGCCAGATCGCCAACTAAGACAGATGCTGATAAACCAAATTGAGTTGCCTTGCCTTGATACTTTTCAGTTACATGCATGGATTCAAATAATTTATGAATCGCTGGTTCACCGCGCCTGGTATCCGATGCATCCATTAAATCATCATGAATCAGTGCGCATGCTTGTAAGAGTTCAAGGCTGGCAAATGCGCGAATCTCTGATTGCGATAAATTTGATCCAGCACCCATTGCGCCAACGGCGGCAAAGAGTGGACGAAATCGTTTTCCCCCGTTAATTACAAAGGCGCTCAAACTGTCTGCAGCCGGTTTCAATTCTGGGGCAATTGAGGTGAAGTAACTCGATTGGGAAGTGAGGAAATCCTGGAGTTCTGCCTCAACTTGCTGGCGCAAAGATTTGAGCTGCTCGAGCGGTTGCACAGATGCCTCAGGTTTCACGCGCGTAACGATACGCTGACCTAGTGGTAATCCGCGCGACAAAATACTCATTTGAGTTCTTTCCGCCTAAAGATCAGGCTGGTGAAGAACGCCTTTGGGCTGCCATGGAAGCGCTCGAACCAATCGCCCCAGATTTTATTTCGGTTACATATGGTGCCGGGGGGTCAACCCGTGATCGCACAATTCGAATTACTTCGCAGATCACCGAACGAACTTCAATCCCAACGGTTGCCCACTTAACTTGTGTTGGGTCGACTCGGGGCGAGTTAATCGAAATTTTGCAGAAGTATAAAGAGGCCGGAATTCATAGCATTCTGGCTTTGCGTGGCGATCCAGCCGGCGGACCAAGTGCGCCTTGGGTGCCAACTGCGGGCGGCTTTAACCATGCCGATCAGTTAGTTGAACTCGCGATGGAAGTTGGTGGCTTTGAAGTTGGCGTTGCTGCATTTCCCGACGGGCACCCAGCATCGCAAGGAGATTTAGCAAAAGATGTCGATGTGCTAATTCGCAAAGAATCACTTGGTGCAAGTTTTGCAACTACCCAATTCTTCTTCGAAGCGCAAAGTTATCAACGACTAATTGAAGCACTCGCTGCCAAAGGTTCAAGCTTGCCAATTATTCCGGGCATCTTGCCGGTTACCAATGTTAAGCAATTGGTGCGGATGTCCGAACTAAGTGGAACGCCCATCCCGGCAAATATTTTAGAAAAATTCTCGGCTATCGAAACTGATCATAAAGCTGTTGAAAAGCTGGGCATCGAGATTGCTACCGAACTCTGCGAACAGTTACTCGATTTAGGAGTTCCTGGGCTGCACTTTTACACAATGAACACCTCTTCTGCCACACTTGAGATATATCGAAAGTTGGTAAACAAATGATTAGCAAGAAAGATTTCTATCAGCGCTGGAGCGAACTACATGGCAATGCCGAAATAGCAGGCATCGTGCATGCGTGGCTTGCGATCTCTTATCGATTTGCGCTAATTGCGACCCTGCTACGCATTTCACCAAATGTGTTAACACTTTTAGGGTTAATTTCAGCAATTGGTACCGCCCTGATTCCGCATTCTTATTGGGCAATTGCATTAGTCGTGCTATCACTAATTTTTGATGGCGTTGATGGCAGTGTGGCAATTTTCCAACGTCGCGAAAGCGCGTGGGGCGCCACTCTTGATGCAGTTGCCGATCGCATCAGCGAAGCAGCTTGGGCCTATGCGCTCTATCAAGTCGGAATTCCACTCGAAATTGCAGTTGGCTTATGGCTTGCCGCATCAATTCAGGAATATGCCCGCGCACGGTTAGCTGCCTTTGAAGTCAAAGATTTAGGCGTGGTTACCTTTGCCGAACGCCCGATGCGAGCAAGTTTGTTATTTATAATTCTAATTGCTTGGCAGTTAGATATTCCTGGCCTTGCAGCAATCGCGGGCGCTTTCTTAGTAATGCAAATTATTGGCGCTCTGCAAGTAATGCGCTTTGGTTACAAGCAACTTCGTTAACGCGCACGGCCAATTGCATTTGCCACAATTTCAGCACTGATTCCAACTAGCGGTAAGCCACCACCTGGATGAGTAGAACCACCTACGCAGAATAAGTTCTTAATCGGCGAACGATTCTTAGTCCGCAAGAAAGCAGCCGATGCGCTGTTGCTCGAAGTTCCATAGATCGAACCACCAGGTGCCATAACTGATTCCTGCAAATCAAGGGGAGTTCTAATCTCAAGCACATCGAGACGTTCGCGAATCTTGATGCCGCGGGCTTCGATTTGATCGATTATCTTATTTGCATATTTGTGCTTGAAATTTTCATCACGCCAATCAAAACCATTGCTGCCGGTTTCGTCATGGCGAGGGGTATTAACTAATACAAACCAACTTTCATGGCCAGCATCTTTAACCATAAGCGGATCATTTGGTGCGCAGATATAGATGGTTGGGTTCTCAACTGGTTTTTTATCCGTAAAGATGGCTTCGAATTCAGCATCATAATCTGCGGGGAAAAGAATCGTGTGATGATTTAACTTTTCTGAATTATCTAAAGGACGCAAACCTAATAGCAGCGAGAAACCCGCGAGTGATTGTTGCGTCTTGGCCAAGTTCTTCCGTTCGCCCTTGGCACGCTTCTCATTAGCTTTAATTAGCTGATTGTAAGTAAGGCTGGCATCGCTATTTGAAACAATGTAGTCAGCTGATATCTCATCGCCATTGGCCAGGGTGATACCTGTTGCGATTCCGTTAGCAGTCTTAATGCTAGTTACTGCAGAATTTAGATGAATCTTTACGCCGAGATCTAGGCATCGCTTTTCAATTGCAATTGCCAATTGACCAATGCCACCAGCTAAATGCCAGGCTCCGAAAGCCTCTTCAACAAAGGCGATACTCAGTAATACGGCAGGTGCCTTTCGAGGGTCTGAGCCGCTATATGTGGCATAGCGATCGACGATGTAGCGCAACCTTTGATCAGTTAATTTCTCAGTAGCTAAGTCGCGCAGAGATTTAAAAGGTGCAATCACTAATAAGTCGCGCAATAAAGTGACCCGTTTTAAAAGAGCAACAATTGAAGTGAGTTCAGATTCAATAAATGGCTCACGCGAGACATCCCACATAGCTTCAGCACGTTTCATAATCTGATCCCACTCGGCAGCAGCTGCGCTACCGAAGGAAGTAGTGATGGCTTGCAATGTTTGGTAGCGCGAGAGATTGGCAAATTTAACGTTTGTGCCATCGGCAAATCGATACTCAAATGCTGGATCAACTGGAATTTGAGTTAGAACATCTTCCATAATTGCGCCAGTCTTTAAGAAGAAGTCACGATAAACCGCAGGCAACGTTAATAGCGATGGCCCAGTATCAAAGGCATAGCGACCAATCCATTCAGTACGGCATTTTCCACCGACAAAGTTGGCAGCTTCATAGATTTCAACTTGATGGCCAGCCTTAGCAATTCGCGCCGCTGCACTCATGCCACCGATACCAGCACCGATCACGACTACCTTGCTCATATCGTGCGCCCTTTCCATTGCACTTTTCCGCGGGCACGCCAAGAATAAATAATTAAATAGATTAAAAGTAAGGCTGAGATTGGGTGGGATAAAGCATCAATGATGCGGCCACCAGATATCCGCGCTGAAATTATGCGCGAGACTATTACTAATTCCAGTGCGTAGAAGCCGGCGGTAAATCCCGCCATAACGCCCAATAGCGGCAAGACTCCAGTCAAAAATATGAATGCAATTGCTAATACCGAGCCGAACTTCGAACCAAAGGCAGCCCAAAGAGATTTACCGTAGCCAGCTTTTACTTCGGGCCACGAGCTATACATGTGGCACGTTGCGATATGCGAACCATCGACAACTGTTCCTTTAGATCCAGCGCGCAATAATGCGCGAGCCAATTGCAGGTCATCGAGCACTTCAGCCTTAACGGCTGAGAATCCATTCACACTTACTAGTGAACTGCTTCGCACTACAAAGAATTGACCATTAGCTACTGCAAGTGAAGGTCGGCTTGATCTTTCCGCAATCCGAAGTGGCACTGTTGAAAGCCAAGACCAATGCAGAAGTGGTTGAATCATGCGCTCTCCGAAGGAGTTAGCGATCTGCTTTGGGTACGGCGAGATGAAATCTAACTCTTGATCAACTAGTAAATTAACAGCTGCACAGATTGCTCTTGGCTCTAGCCGGACATCAGCATCGATACTTACTAAATAATCTGAAGTAACTTTAGAGCGCAATTGTTCGAGTGCCCAAGGTTTACCTAACCAACCTTCAGGTAGAGCTGACCCATTAATCACTACGAACCTGGAATCACCAGAGACGGCTTCCTGAATTAGTTCTGCTGTTTCATCTTCGGAATTGTCATTAAGAAAGTAGAACTTCAAATCCGAGACACCAATTTGTGCTTTAAGCGAGGCAACTAACTCGACAATGTTTGCTGCCTCATTACGAACCGGCAGCAGTACCGCAACGGATGCGGTTAAGTCTCGCCCATTACGGGGAATTCGAATTTGCTGCGAATTAATCAGGGTCATCAAAAAGAGCAGGAAAGTTAGAGCTAATGAAATAGTCAACATATAAAGAAGTTATGGACGTCCGAGCCAGCGGGCAAATACATATGGCCCTAGCGCTATCGAATAGAAGAGGCCACCAAATAACGCAACACCTGGGCGGTCAAAGAAGAAGAGATTAGAAACAATTCCGCCGAACCAGCTCCAGGCAAGGAAAATATCGGTAGCAATTAAAGAGGATCCGTACTTACGTTGCTCTTTTGGTAAGAAGAAATTTAGCAGCGCCATCAATGCGATGCCCGCTAGCAACCAACCAAACATATTTGAAAGTGGAATATTTGGCTGGAAAGGAACATGCGAACCAGTGACTTCCCATTTCCAGCGTCCATCGCCAACCATTTGTGGATCTAAAAATAAATCCCAAGCCATTAGTGCAAATCCACCATAAAGAAATGTGAAAGTTTTAGACATACGACGGGCAACAATCAAAAGCGGATGAGCCATCATCGCCCAAGCAAACGGAACAACTAAGGGAATTCCGATTAGTTGCGGGCCAAGCGAATCGTCATATGTGTAGGTACCAAATGGCCAGCCAGTATTTACGCCGATTAACTCAACGAAAAAAGCAAAGGAAAGCGTGATTGATACATAGCGGCCAAGATATTTCCAGCCATATGAAAGCCGGGCATGAACAAACATGGCAGCTGCTCCGAAATAAACGGTTGCGATTGTGACAACTCGCAGCGCCTCACCTGAAAGTAGCGGGTAGGCCATTTGTAGAAAAAGGGCGGCAATCATGGTGCCGACTTGGATGCCATTTGCAAAAGCCGAAACGCCTCGGCGCTGACGGCGAGGGGAGTAGTTGCGAATGGACATGTACGTAGTCTGCCCTATTTCGGCGAGTTAGATAGATCCTCTGATCTCGCGCACGGCGAATCGAGCAAATAGCTCCTCGGCATACCAGTTAAATTCGCTGGTTTGGGCAATAGCCTTTTGGTGCGCAGCCCCTTTATAAGCGAAATCTTTGATTGCTTGCATGGATTCCCAAAGCGAGAAGGTGCCTTGCAAACCAATCGGCGCCTCACCAATACCAATAGTCGAAATCAAGCCAGGACTTGCATGCAAACTCGCAGTTACCGGCGGAACAGATTTAAAGAAGCGCGCAGTCTGGCTGGCTTTAATTCGAGCGCGAGTAATGGCAACAACTTGACCATCAAAATTAACTGGTGCACTTGGCTCAAATGGCTTTTGCTTTGACCATAATCCAGTTGCCGCAATTGGATCAAGGACTACTCGAAATTCAGAAACTGATTTGTTACGCCAGGCTTGAATTATTGTTGAGTTATCTAATTCTGCTAATTGAGCTTCTGGAATCACCACCAGACAACCCCACCGAGATGGGTCAGCATCACTGGGCGTAAAAGTTTCGCCTTTTCCACAACCTAACATTTTCGCAAAAGTAACGCCTTTAGTTCGGCGAAGTAAAGTGCGATCAATTGCCATGCGAAATAGCGCAAACGGAATATTGGATCCCTTGATGCGCCAAAAGTAAATAACGGTAATCATTTAGTTAACTTTGCAACTTCAGCAACTACGCGTTCTGGGTAATCCCACATAGGAGCATGTCCGCAACTTTCCCAATTAATCCAGGTGGCATGTTTCGGGGCTAATGATTTTTCTTGACAAGAACTGGCAGGCAAAGTTTTGTCGCTATCTCCAAAGATGATTGTGATTGGTACAGTTGGTGAAACTTGCTCGTCGAAGCGCTTTTTTAATAACGCATCCCAAGCTGGAAAATAACCGGCTGAATTAGCAAGTGCCAAAGTGGCATCTAAACAAAGCTGGTATGAATACTTCCGCCATTGTGGGCTGACATCGCCGAAACCAAGTTTGCGGCCCCACTCATATTTAAGTCCAAAGGGTGAAACAACTTTCAAGCCACTTGCCAAATTTCGCGCAATTGCTGTGCCTGGATAACGCACGTTAAACGGTGCTAACCAAAGCCCAGCTGGCGCTAAACCCAAGATGCTGGCAACGCGATCAGGTTTCATGGCGGCAAGTTCTAGTGCAGTCCAACCACCTAGCGAATTGCCGACTAAATGCGCTTTTTCTATTTTTAGGGAATCCATAGTTTCTAAAAGGTAATCCGCTAAAGATTTAGGGCTCATATCTAAACCAGCTGGCAGTTCAGTTTCACCATGGCCAGGCAGATCTACAGTTATCACACGATAACTTTTTGCGAGTTCAGGAACCACTAATTGCCAGGCGGTAGCAGCTGAGCCCATGCCGTGAATCAGAATTAACGGAAGCCCAGAATTAGCGGCGCCATATTCTTTAGTTTTAAGAATCAATTATTCGCCCACGACCATTGGTTTAGCAGAAGTAATTTCCAGAAGTTCAGTAAAAGATGTTGGGTAAACCGCATGTGGGTGACCGGCTGCAGCCCAAACAACCGCGTAATCGTTTAACGCTTCGTCAATAAGTATTGTCGCGGGGGAGACCCAGCCAATCGGCGCAACACCGCCGATAGAAAAACCAGATTGTTCTTTAACATAATCTGCATCTACCCGACCAAGTTTTTCAATCCCTAAGTTGCTTGCTACTAAATCAGTGTCAACGCGATGTCGGCCGCTAGTAATGATTAAAAGTGGCGATCCATCGGGAAGCTTAAAAATTAACGATGATGCAATTTGGCCAACTTCAATACCAAGGGCAGCCGCAGCTTCGGCCGCAGTTCGCGCACTATCGGAGAGAACTTTTATTTGGCCAGCGCAGCCATGTTCCAAAAGCGCAGCACTTACTCGCTTTACTGCCGCCTTCTCAAGTACGCCATCCATGGCTACAAAATACCTGCTTTAGAAGACCCACGCATTTAATAGCGTGGTAGTTGAGATAGTAAATAGCAGAACTGCGAAAGCGCGCTTTAGGATTCTTGGGGATATGTGGGCGCTTTTACCTGATGCTAATTGAGCCACGATTACAGCAGAAATAGCCATTGCGATTGGCGTTCCCCAACTTACCTCTGACCATATTTTGTAGTGACCCAAGAAGGCGGTAATTGAATTGAGCACAATGATTAGCAGCGAAGTACCAGCTGCCTTATTTGGTGAAACTCGGAAGAAAACAACTAGTACTGGAATCGCTAAGAAGCCACCGCCAATGCCAAATAAGCCGGTCATTGAGCCAATAACTAAGGAAACCAAAACAAGTACCGAAGCCGGCATCTTTCGCTCTGGGCCATCAGATATTGGTTTAACTAACATCGAGCCGCCAGCAAGCAAAAGAACTAGTGAGAAGCCAGTCAAAATAAAGCGCTCACTAAGTTGATGAGCAACAAGTGAGGTTGAGATATTGGTAGTTAAGCCAAGACCGCAGATTATCAGCGCCTCTTTAACCAACACATCTTCACTTTTGAATTTTGGAACCAAGCCAGAAGCTGCAGCAAGTAATACAACGGCAATTGCTGCGGTCGTTGCATGACTGGCTGAGAAATCAAAACCGTAGATCAAAATTGGTACGGAAAGCATTGCACCACCGGCGCCAATAAAACCTAAGACGGCACCAATTAGGACGCCAGCTATTAGTCCTTCGATGATTAACACTGGTAGATAATGACAGAACGCCCCCAGAAATATCTGAGGGCGTTCTGACTACTACTGAAGTTATTTATAGACTAAAGAAGGCAGATGTGATGCTTGGACCAAAATCAGTACCAGTTGCAATGAGTGCAAAGATGATTAACGCCGCACCAGCCATTGAGAAATTCTTGAAGAATGCGATGCTCTCGTTCTGTTTTGCAGTCGCATCAGTTTCTTTCCAGAAAGCGTGCATTAGGAATGAAGTTGGAATCAAGAAGGCAGCGATTAACAATGCGCCTAAGTCAGCATAAATACCGAGCGCGATGTAGAGACCGCCCACGAGGATCATGAGGCCAGAAACGATCACGCTTAACTTGGCAGCTGGAACCTTCTTGTATTTGGCATAGCCAGTCATTGCCTCAAGTTTGGTGAGGTGTGCGATGCCTGAATTGATGAAGATCAGCGCGAAAAGTACGCGGCCGATTACTAGTACTACGTCCATGGGACTCCTTAGTTTGTTGTTTTTTCCTTATGACCTGCTAAGAGTAGGGCAAAAGTAGTTGAAACTTAAACTATTTTGATTGCGTGTCGCGCTCGCTGGCAGCCACTTGCGCCTGTCGGTAGGGGGCGGTACTTTTCGAACATCTGTTCGAATATCCACAGGAAAACCAGGAGCACTAGCAAAATGTCAGCCAACACCGCACCTATCGTCGTCGCCGGGCCAGAAGTTATGACCGATGGCGCAGCAACGCCAATTGAATTCACCTATCGCGGTCGACGCTTTCGAATTCATGCAGTGCTTACTAGAT
>JBIILF010000073.1:0-4549 GCA_044232785.1 Candidatus Planktophila sp.
GCAATTACCTGCATTGAAGCTAGTAATTGATTAAGCATTTTAGAGATTAAGGCCGTTTTGGAAATTTGCCGAAATCAGGTTCGCGCTTTTCCTTATAAGCATCGCGACCTTCTTGGCCTTCTTGAGTCATGTAGAACAACAAAGTGGCATCGCCAGCAAGTTGCTGCACGCCAGCTAAACCATCATCAGCAGCATTTAAACTTGCCTTTAGCAAACGAAGCGCCATTGGCGAATTACGTAACATTTCGCGACACCAAGAAACTGTCTCAGCTTCTAACTCTGCAACTGGCACAACCGTGTTAATCAAGCCCATCTGCAGCGCTTCATGAGCATCATATTGACGAGTCATAAACCAAATCTCGCGAGCTTTCTTCTGGCCCACACTTGCAGCCAGTAGCCCGGAACCATAACCACCATCGAAGGAACCAACCATTGGGCCAGTCTGACCAAAGAGCGCATTGTCAGCAGCAATAGTTAAATCGCAAACTACGTGTAATACATGACCGCCACCAATTGCCCAACCTGCAACCATTGCAACAACTGGTTTTGGGGTGCGACGAATTTGTACTTGTAAATCTAAAACATTTAGGCGACCGATACCTTGCTTAGCAAGATCATCATCACCGAGATAACCATCATCACCGCGAACGCTAATGTCACCGCCAGAACAGAAAGCTTCGGTGCCTTCACCGGTCAGAATAATTACACCAACTTCAGTGTGATCACGAGCTAAATCAAAAGCGCTTCTGAGTTCAGCCAAAGTTTGCGGGCGAAACGCATTGCGAACTTCTGGGCGATTAATTGTGATCTTTGCAATGCCATCGCCAACTTGATACCTAATATCTTTAAAGTTCTCGCCACCTGGAGCGGTTTGCCACTTCGGAATCTCGCGACTTCCAAAGTCTCGCTTAATTGGCTTGCTCATTTTTCCTCCAGGAAGTGAAAGCGTGGTCTAGGAGCGATAGCCTACGGGCGATATGGATACCAAGTCACAACGTGAAGTCCGCCTAATAGACGGGGCGTGGTCAATCACACAGATTATGGCCAGCCTTGCTAAGGCTCTGGTTTCCGATGGTCCAGCCCTGGGCTTTGGTGCAGTTTCCAGTCAGGCCATCGATGCCAAGGTTGCAGTTTTAGTTTCATCTACTGGCAGCACAGGTGCAAATAAAGAATATTTCTTAAGTGCGGGAGCCCTACTGGCCTCGGCCAAAGCAGCCAATAAATATTTAGCTGCAAGTGCTGGTGAAACCTGGTCTCTGCTACTTCCACTAACTCATATTGCAGCTGTAAATGTTTTAGTTCGCAGCCTCGAACTTGGCACGATTCCAGTTAATTTAATTGACCACAGTGGTGAATTTCCTAGAGCCGATTACACAGCAATCGTGCCAACTCAACTTTATAACGCTTTAACTGGCGATGAGCGTTTACTAAAACATCTAAAGAGCGCAAAGGCCGTTTTAGTTGGCGGCGCAGCTTTAACAGCAGAACTTGCAGCCCAAGCCAGTGCAGCTGAAATTAATGTCGTCACAACTTACGGAATGTCCGAAACATCGGGCGGCTGTGTTTATAACGATGAGCCACTTGAAGGAGTGCAAGTAGCGATTTCCGATTCTGGTTTTATTAAAATCAAGGGCGCAGTTTTGGCCAGCAATTTGAGTTTAGATTCTGAGAATTGGTTTACAACTAGCGACCTTGGTGAACTAGTAGACGGTAAGTTAAAGGTGCTTGGTCGTGGGGATGATGTAATAGTTTCAGGTGGGGAAAACATCTCGCTCACTGAAATTGAAAATACAATTTCCGAAACTTTTGCTAATTTAGAATTTGCTGCATTTGCCATCAATAGCGAGAAGTGGGGCCAAGAACTTCACATTGCCGTAGTCAGCGCTCCATCAGACTTCAACGCAACTGTTGAGCAAATCTTGCTAGAAAACTTTGGCAACGCCGCCAAACCAAAGGGATTCCATCAATTAGCTGCGCTACCTTTAATCGGTATCGGTAAAGTAGACCGTCGCGCACTTGCGCAATCAGCCATGAAACTGGAGTCTTGAATTTGAATAAGTGGCTTGTAGGTGCTCGCCCACGCACGCTTCCGGCAGCAATCGCACCGGTTGCAGTGGCGACTGCCCTTGCTGCTAGCGATGCAAATTTTGTGACCGCTGCTTTGGCGCTCTCAGTTAGCTTGGCGCTACAAATTGGGGTCAACTACGCCAATGATTATTCAGATGGCGTAAAAGGAACTGACGACAATCGAGTTGGCCCAACCCGCTTGGTCGCCTCTGGTTTAGCAAGTGCAAAATCTGTTAAGCAGGCAGCTCTTATTTCATTTTTTGTCGCTGCTGCAATCGGTTTAGTGCTTGCCCTTTTAACTTCACTTTGGTTAATCGCAATTGGCGCTGCAGCAATATTTGCCGCCTGGACATACACCGGTGGTAAGCGGCCTTATGGCTATTTAGGCCTCGGTGAAATTTCAGTTTTCCTTTTCTTCGGGTTAGTCGCGACGATGGGCTCGTACTACGTGCAGACCGAGAAAATTACTTGGCAAAGTTTTATGGTCGCGATTCCAATGGGTTGCCTAGCCTGCTCAATTCTGGCCATTAATAATCTGCGTGATCGCGCTCAAGACGAGCTAGTTGGTAAACGAACATTGGCAGTTCGTTTAGGCGATGCCGGTGCGCGTAAATTGTTTATCGGACTTCTCTTGCTTTCCCACTTTGCAGCTATCTCTATTCCTGATGAAAATACTTTAATCACATTGGCGCTGCTGCCCCAAACTTTGATTATCGCCACCCAGGTTCGCAAAGGTGCTGCTGGGCCAGCCTTAATTCCGCTTCTTGGCAAGACAGGTCAACTCCAGCTCTGGTTTGCCGTGGCGTTATCAATTGCTCTCGCGCTAAACTAAGACCATGGCAAGAGTGCTTTTAATAATCTTTACTATCGGTATTCAACTCTACGGATTAATCGACTGTGCCCAAAGAGAAGATAGCGAAGTAAGAGCTCTGCCACGTTGGGGCTGGATCTTGATAATTATGTTCTTGCCGACAGTTGGCGCCATTGGATACCTATTTGCCGGTCGACCAAAACGTCCTGGCAATGGTGGCCGTAAACCAAAGCGCACTATTGCACCCGACGATGATCCAGATTTCTTGCGCGGAATTTAGAGGGAAGCGAAAGCCTCATCTAGAACGCTCATCGCATCTAGCAATAGCTCATCTGAAATAACAATCGGTGGCAAGAAGCGAATTACATTCGAATAAGTGCCTGCTGAAAGAAGCAATACGCCTTTCTTCGCACAGTAATTAATTACCTTAGTCATCGCCTCTGAATTTGGCTCAAGTGAACCAGGCTTAACTAATTCGATAGCCATCATTGCGCCACGGCCACGAATTTCACCGATAACCGGATACTTCGAAGCGAGCTCACACAATGCATGACCCAAAATTTTGCCAACTTCACGAGCTCGCTCAATTAGGCCATCTTCTTCAATCGTCTCGAAAACTCCGAGTGAAGCAGCACATGCGACTGGATTTCCACCATAAGTTCCGCCGAGACCGCTGACATGAATTGCATCCATGATTTCAGCGCGACCGGTTACGGCAGCTAGCGGTAAACCACCAGCAATACCTTTTGCAGTGATGATCATGTCTGGAACTACATTCTCGTGTTCAACTGCGAACATATTTCCAGTACGAGCAAAACCTGTTTGTACTTCATCAGCAATAAAAATAATTCCGTTTTCGGTGCAGTACTTTGATAAGCCAGGCAAGAATCCCTTAGGCGGAACAATAAAACCGCCTTCGCCTTGAATTGGTTCGATCATGATTGCCGCTACATTTTTAGCGCCAATCTCTTTTTCAATCTTATGTGAGATCTCTTCTAGAGCATCTTGGGTGATCGTTGCCTTATCGCCTAACCAACGAAACTCATATGGCATCGGCATGCGATAAATCTCGCCGGCAAATGGGCCAAAGCCATCTTTGTAAGGCATGTTCTTAGCAGTTAGCGCCATCGTTAAATTTGTACGACCGTGATACGCATGTTCAAAAACAACTATGGCTTGGCGCTTAGTTGCATGACGCGCAATCTTTACGGCATTCTCAACTGCTTCGGCACCTGAGTTAACTAAAACTGATTTCTTCTTATGTGTTCCGGGAGTTAGCGCATTTAACTTTGCGCAAACATCGATATAGCCCTGATACGGAACAACGGTAAAACAAGTATGTGAGAAAGCTTGAACTTGTTCGATCACGCGATCAACCACACGTTGAGCGCTATTACCAATATTATTTACGCCGATACCTGCAGCCATGTCAATAATCTGATTGCCATCAAGGTCAACCAGAATTGCGCCACCAGTACTTGCAATCACCGCAGGGAAAGCAATTCCCAATCCGCCTGAAACCTCTTCGCTACGGCGTTGAATCTCCGCTTTCGATTTTGGTCCAGGAATCTCTGTAACCAAGAGACGTTGCTGAGGAACTGAAGTAAGTACGGTCATGAGTAAAGTCTAAGCCCATATTTCTCATCAGAGCGCCTTGAAGTTAGGCTTACC
>JBIILF010000074.1:0-4527 GCA_044232785.1 Candidatus Planktophila sp.
CGAGTTGCTTGGCGCACAATCTGGTATTGGTGGCGGCGGCCGATATGACGGTTTAATGGGCGAGATCGGTGGCCAAGATATAACTGGTATCGGTTTCGGGATTGGTTTAGATCGCGCACTTCTCGCCGTGGAGGCCGAGGAGATTGCGATTCCATTTTCATTTGCCAGTGATTTATTTATTATCCCAATGGGCGAAGCTGCCAAATCAGCTGCTTTGAAATATGCGGCAGGGTTACGAGGATCTGGCTTTAAAGTCGAGTTGGCTTTTGGAGATCGCGCTCTTAAAACTGCAATGAAGATGGCAGATAAAAGTGGAGCCAAGTACTCAATGGTGATCGGTGATGAAGAGATGGCTAGCGGGGTAGTTGAAGTCAAAGAGATGAGCAGCGGGCAGACCAACTCGGTTAGACTTGAGTCCTTAGCCAGCGCCTTAAAATAGGTACGGCAAATTTATTCGATTCAAGGCACGATCCAATTAGAGAGCTAGGTAGCGAAATTGATCCGTACACACGGGGCAGGCACAATCCGTAAGAGCCAAGTTGGCGAAACCATCACGCTGGCTGGCTGGGTTGCGCGTCGTCGCGACCATGGCGGCGTTGCTTTTATTGATTTCCGTGACTCGACTGGTTGGGTGCAAGTTGTAATCCGGGACGAAGCAATTGCGAATATGTTGCGTGCCGAATGGTGCCTAAAGATTACAGGTGTAGTTTCTGAGCGCCCGGCTGGAAATGAAAATACGAATGTGGCTACTGGTGAAATTGAGATCATGGCCGATGAGGTAGTCGTGCTCAGTGAAGCTGCGGCACTTCCGTTTCCAGTTGATTCAGGTGATGACGCAAATATTTCCGAAGAGGTTCGTCTTAAGTATCGCTACTTAGACCTTCGTCGCGAGAAGCCAGCGGCGAATCTTCGCATGCGTTCTAAAGTCACCGCTGCGATCCGCCGTGTTATGGATTCGGAAGAGTTTCTCGATATCGAAACACCATATTTGACTCGTTCAACTCCTGAAGGTGCGCGCGATTTCTTGGTACCAGTACGTTTGCAGCCAGGTTCTTGGTACGCGCTGCCGCAATCACCGCAACTCTTTAAGCAGCTATTGATGGTTGCTGGCATGGAAAAGTATTACCAAATCGCTCGCTGTTTCCGTGATGAAGATTTCCGGGCTGATCGCCAGCCAGAATTCACGCAGCTAGATATTGAGATGTCTTTTATTGACCAGGAAGATATTTTGGCGATTGGCGAGAAGATTGTTTCAACCGTTTGGCGCGAGATTTTAAATTATGAAATTCCGCTGCCACTGAAACGAATGACCTATGCCGATGCCATGGCTGATTACGGATCTGATAAACCGGACTTACGTTTTGGTCAGAAGTTAGTTGAGTTAACTTCGTTCTTCAGCGAAACGCCATTCCGTGTTTTCCAAGCACCGTACGTAGGCGCTGTCGTTATGCCAGGTGGCGCAGATTCGCCACGTCGCGAATTAGATGCATGGCAGGACTGGGCGAAAGCTCGCGGCGCTAAAGGCCTTGCGTACATTTTGGTAAATGCCGATGGCACTCTAGGTGGTCCAGTCGCCAAGAATCTTTCCGATAAGGAATTAGCTGGCATTGTTGCTGCAGCAGGTGCTGCAAATGGCGATGCGATTTTCTTTGCGGCAGGTGATCGTGTTTCGTCACAGAATCTGCTTGGAGCAGTGCGAAACGAAATTGGTAAACGTTGCAACTTAATCAACGAGGGTTCGTGGGAATTTCTCTGGGTCGTAGATGCGCCGATGTTTGAGCCAACCGATGGCGGCGGATGGACAGCGGTTCACCATCCATTTACTGGGCCAAAACCTGAGTTCACCTCAACTTTTGCTAAGGACCCAGCATCGGCTCTTGCCTACGCATATGACATTGTTCTAAATGGTACTGAATTGGGTGGTGGATCAATTCGTATTCACGATCGCAATATTCAAAAACAAGTTTTTGAAGTAATCGGGCTAACTGATGAAGAAGCAAATAGTAAATTCGGATTCTTACTAGATGCCTTTAACTACGGGCCACCTCCACATGGTGGAATTGCACTTGGTCTTGATCGCGTCTGTGCTCTACTTAGTGGCTCTGATTCGATCCGCGAAGTAATTGCTTTCCCAAAAACAGCATCAGGGGGAGACCCACTAACAGGTGCACCAACCCCAATTACTCCTGCTCAACGCAAGGAAGCTGCGATTGATTGGGTTCCGGAGAGTGCTGAAAAGAAGTAGTTCGCAAGTCAAGCGGTAGGATTTCGATAGTAACTAGAGAAGGAGTCGGCATGAGCGCTGGTGGAGTTGCCTTAATTATTTGTGCTGTATCGCTTTTTGCGATCGCAGTGGCAATCGCTTACGCCGTAATTCGTTTTGGTCGGTTAATCGATGAAGCTAAGGTTTCACTAAAATCCTTGACCGATGAAACTGTGCCGCTCCTTGATGGAGTCACTCAAACTGTGACTTTGGTAAATGGCCCACTCGAGAGTTTCAACAAGATCACCAAGAACGTCGAAAACATCTCAACTAAGGCTTCTGAAGCAACTTCTAGTTTTGTTGATAAAGGTGGCCCAGCGCTAAAAATTGCCGGTGCTCTTTTAGGTGCGGCTGGTGCCTCGAAGAAGCGTAAAACCAAGAAGACAAAGGCAGAGTGATCAGAAGAATTGGAATCCGCCGAGATACGTTCACGCTGGCTGCGCTTTTTCGAATCTGAGAACGCTCAGGGCTTAAAACATACCGTCGTTCCATCAGCATCTTTGATTGCTGATGATCCAAACCTGCTCTTAGTTAACGCCGGCATGGTTCCATTCAAGCCATTCTTTTTGGGCGAAGTTACACCTCCATATGTTCGGGCAACTTCGGTGCAAAAATGCGTGCGAACTCTAGATATTGATGAAGTAGGCAAGACAACGCGTCACGCTTCGTTCTTTCAAATGTGTGGCAACTTCTCATTCGGCGATTACTTTAAAGAAGGCGCAATCGCTTTAGCTTGGGAACTTTTAACAAAACCAATCGCGCAAGGTGGCTACGGATTTCCAGAAGATAAGTTATGGGTAACTGTTTTCCATACCGATGATGAAGCCGCTGATATTTGGCATCACAAGATGGGTGTTCCAAAAGAGCGTATTCAACGCCGGGGGATGGCCGATAACTTCTGGTCGATGGGCGTACCTGGGCCTTGTGGGCCATGCTCGGAAATTTATTACGATCGTGGACCCGCTTACGGTGCTGAGGGCGGACCAATCGCCGACGAGAATCGCTATTTAGAGATTTGGAATTTAGTGTTCATGCAGAATGAACGCGGCGCCGGTACCAGTAAAGACGATTACCCAATTTTGGGTGAACTGCCAGCAAAAAGTATTGATACTGGCTTAGGTTTAGAGCGGACTGCAGCCCTTCTGCAAGGCGTTGAGAATATTTATGAAATCGACACCACCATGCAGATACTTAACATGGCTAGTTCATTGACTGGCATCGCGTATGGCAAGTCGGAAAAATCAGATATTTCATTACGCGTGATCGCAGATCATGCTCGCACATCAGCAATGTTGATCGGCGACGGGGTAACTCCTGGAAACGAAGGACGAGGTTATGTCCTTCGCCGCATGATGCGCCGCACCATTCGCAATATGCGTTTACTTGGTTCACACGATCTGGTTATCGCAGAGCTAACAAAAGCTGCAATCGGTGCAATGGGAACGCAGTATCCAGAATTGGTAGCAACAGAAGAGCGCATCTTGGCAGTTTCCATCGCTGAAGAAGAGAGTTTCCTGCAGACTCTAAAGAGTGGAACCCAGATCTTCGACCTTGCCGCTACTGAACTAAAAGCTAAGAAAGTTTCCACACTTGGTGGCGAAGAAGTTTTCAAATTGCACGACACTTACGGCTTTCCTTATGACTTAACGCTTGAAATGGCAGACGAAGTCGGTTTGAAAATCGATACCGAAGGTTTCCAGCGCTTGATGAAAGAACAGAAAGACCGTGCCAGAGCCGATGCTCGGGTTAAAAAATCTGGCCACACAGACCTTTCTCAATACAAACAGATTGCCGATGGTTCGGGTCTCTCAACCTTCCTTGGCTATACCCACACTGAAGCCGAAGGAAAAATCAACGGACTACTTATTGATGGTGTTATCGCTAAGAGCGCGAAGAGTGGCGATGAAGTCGAAGTAATTCTCGATCGCACTCCGTTTTATGCTGAAGGCGGCGGTCAATTAGCCGATGCCGGAATTATTAAATTAGCTAACGGCGCAATCGTGGAAATTGATGATGTACAGGCTCCGGTTAACGGGCTATCAGTTCATAGAGGTCGTGTTTTAAGTGGCGAAGTATCGGTAGGTCAAGGCGTTTTGGCAACGATTGATCAAGTTCGCCGCGATGCGATTTCCCGCGCCCACACCGCAACTCACATGGTTCATAAAGCTTTCCGCGAAGTTCTGGGCGAAACTGCAACGCAAGCTGGGTCTGAAAACTCCCCGGGTCGCGTCCGTTTTTTTTTACCAGCCACTGGTTCAGTTTCA
>JBIILF010000075.1:0-4482 GCA_044232785.1 Candidatus Planktophila sp.
TGCGGGCATCGAGCGTAAAGCCATTAGTTTCCAGCGGCAGTAGGCCCACATTGGCTCCCATCAAGAAAACTCGCTCCCATTCGAGGCCTTTTGCAGCGTGCAGAGTAGCCAAAGTAATAACTGGCATGGTCGGCGGATTGTTCTGCTGCACGCGATCTTCAACTTCGCGTAAATAACTGCGCAGCGTTTTAGGCGTGAAGTTTGTATCTTCATCGAGTTCGCGCGCTAAGTGCAATAGACCTGCGATGCCATCGATGCTCTGCCCAGTTAAAAATGGCTGTGCCAGAGTGCGCAATTCATCTAACCAATTAATTCCTTCAGTTGGAATAACTGATGCGGTGCGCACACACTTTAAGAATTCCTTTACATCAGGGCGATCAAAGAAACGTTCGGTACTGCGCACTTGATACGGCAGCTTCGCACTATTCATGGCGCGCTCTAATGAATTCAATTGCGAATTTGTGCGAGCTAAAACTGCAATCTCTTGTGGTGGCACGCCAGCTTTTAATAACGTCGTCATATCAGAGACAATGCCGGCAATTTCAGATGACTCATCGTCGTATGCAAGTACCTCTGGTTTATCGCCATGATCGTTCTGCGCATTTAACTCTTGCCCCATTGTTGCACTACGCAGAAGTGAGTTCGCTGCAAAAGTAATTTCCGGAGTTGAGCGATATCCCGAAGTTAAGCGAACAACTTCGGCATCTGGAAAACGTGAAGTGAAAGTTGTTAAGAAAGATGAAGTCGCACCAGCGAATGAATAAATAGTTTGAGCGGGGTCGCCCACAACGCAAATCTCTTGACGATTGCCCAACCATGCATTGATCAATCTTTGCTGTAAAGGTGAAATATCCTGATACTCATCGACTGTTAAATAACGATATTGATCTTGCACTCGCTCGCGCACTTCGCGTTCTTCTTCGAGCATCGCAGTTGTCAGTAATAAAACATCTTCGAAATCCATGGCCAGCTCTTGGCGCTTGATACTTTCATAGGCGGTATAGACCTGAGCAACTTGTTCGGCGTTAACGCGGGGTTTAGCTGCGCGGTTATCAAGTTCGGCTAAGTAATCAGTTGGCCCGATCTGCGAAACTTTCGCCCATTCAATTTCATTGGCAATATCGCGCAAAGTGTCACGAGAATTGATATTGATCGTGCCCTGCAAACCGGCTCGATTGATCGCCTCACCTAGAAAACCAGTCTTTGAAGTCAATAAATCAGGCGTGCGACCGCCAAATACGCTCGGCCAGAAGAAGAGCAGTTGCTTTAGCGCTGCTGCGTGAATCGTGCGGGCAGCCACCGTTGGCACGCCTAAACCGCGCAGACGCGTACGCATTTCACCCGCGGCACGAGCGGTGAAAGTAATCGCCAAAATCTTGGTGGGATCCATTGCCCCGATCGCACTCGCGTAAGCGATGCGGTGGGTAATCGCGCGAGTCTTACCGGTGCCCGCACCAGCAATAACACAAACTGGCCCACGTGTAGCAAGGGCCACAGCGCGTTGTTCATGATCGAGGGCTGCCAAAATTTCTTCAGCGCGAACATTTACCAGCGGCTCTTCGGTCATCGCCAGCTCTCGCCGCCGGTAACACTTTGACCGACGAATTCCCCATGAGCCGCACCAAACCAACGTTCAATCATCTTGCGAGCAACGCTAATTCCTGGTGGCAACAACAGCGAACCATCTTCCATGGCGCTCTTTAATTGTGCACGTGAATACCAACGCACTTCAACAATTTCTTCGCCATCAGGGCGGGCTGCTTCAGGATCATTGATCACAGCTTCAAATGCAATCATGATGCTGGCTGGAAATGGCCAAGGTTGCGAACCTAAGTAATTAATCTGTGAAACTGATACGCCGCTCTCTTCAAAAACTTCACGCGATACACATTGTTCAAAAGTTTCACCTGGTTCTAGAAAACCAGCAAATGTGGAGAAGCGTCCTTCAGGCCAAACAGCTTGACGACCGAGCAAGATGCGATCATCGGCATCGCGGACTAAAACAATAATTGCGCTATCAGTACGTGGATGATGTTGGGCATCGCATTGATCGCAGATGCGCACTGCCCCACCGAGTGAACTAGTTGTGCCAGCGCCACACTTTGAACAACGAGGGTGTGAAGTATGCCAATTAGAAAGAGCAACTGCGTGCAGTGCTAACCCAATTTCTAGCGGTGATAGAGCTACACCAATTTCGCGAAGTGATAAAAATTCTTCAGATTGAGCAACATGCGTAGCAAAATATGGCGTATCGGTGGCGCGATCAATTCCCAGAAAATAGATTTCATCACTTTTGATATTTGGGTAAAGCAATTTTGCTGAAGCTAAGTCAGCGCTAACTTTTCCGCCACCAACTGCTAAAACTTTGGCTCGGGTGAGTAGTTCAGCCAGGGCAGCTGGGTCAGTTCGTAGTTCGCCGGCGCGGTCGATCAGGCTGGGGTCTTGGTTGATCGCGCTCATAAGAGGCAACGCTACTAGCCTTCACGCATGAAGGTAACCTCGTGGAATCTGCTCCATGGCATGAGCATTCCCCCAAAATCCGGCGATGATTTTGCTGGTTTGGCGGCAGCTGCCGCAGCCCTTAAAGCCGATGTTCTGGCTATCCAAGAAGTTGATCATCATTTAGCCAGATCCAAAAGCGCCAGCCAATGTGGTGATATCGCAAATGCCATAGGCGCAAGTGATTGGGCATTCGCACCCGCCATCATTGGTTCGCCGGAAAGCACTTGGCGAAAAGCTGGCGAGAAAATAATTACTAATCTAGCAAGTGATACCGAAGTTGATTCCGGCTCTTATGGAATCGGCATAATTTCCAAAATTAAAGTTCTCAACTGGCATCGTTTAGATTTAGGTCGCTCATTTATTGGTGCGCCATTACTGATTCCTAATACTGATACCGGAAAAGCAAAAGTAATTTACATTAGAGATGAACCGCGGTTAGCACTTGCTGCTCAATTAGAAAATGGTTGGACGGTAATTAACACTCACCTATCTTTTGTGCCCGGCATGAATCTTTTCCAATTAGCAAAGTTAAAGAGCTGGGCAGATACCTTTGGCGAGAAAGTCTTGCTAATGGGTGATTTTAATTTACCGGGTTCAATTCCGGCAATGGGCTCTAAGTGGCAATCATTGATTTTGCAAAATACTTACCCGAGTTGGAAACCAAAGATTCAATTTGATTACATTTTAAGTAAGGGTGTTGCCTTGAAAGATGTAATTCAAGTACCAACTACTAAATCTGGTATTAGCGACCACTTGCCGTTAACAATAGAAATTAACTAAGCAACCTCTGCTATTTTCTTCTGGCCGTGAGTCAACGTTTCGCGCTGCACCTTAAAGATTGAAAATAGTTCGAGACGCTTCTCATCAGGAATCGCGAAAGTCGCAGCTTTACCTGACCAGGCATTTAGATCAGCTAATGAGTTGCAAGCAGATAAGCCTTCAAGTAAACGCTCAAGATCACCTTCGGCCAAATTGCGTTTTGGGGCTTTAGCGCGGTTATTTTGATTAGCCCGCGCTACTTTCTCCATCTCTTCACGGCTAGGGCGCTTACCTTTAGCGGCAAAGCCCAGGTTCGCTAAACAGCGGCCAATGCTTGAGGTTTCGCAGTTCTCGCTGGCATTGGCGCGGTTAATGACGCTGCTGCCTTCGATCTCGGTAGCAAAGCCAGTGGCCTGCGGGCGGGCATCTTCACGATTAGTAAATGCCTCGGTACGACAGACCCACTCAATGCGGCCATCAGTACGTTCGGTGCGTTGCAGATCGGTAAGGATGCGACCATCGGGAAATTTTTTCCAGAACGCTTGAATACGATTTTCAACTGGCTCGTATAGATCAATATCGAAGTAGCTCATGGTTTAGGCCGCTGCAATAAGTTCGTTAGCAATTACTTCGCCTGGGTTTAGCGTGCCGGCGCGGAAGGCATCGGTGATTAGTTCGCGACCGGCTTCGGTAAAGCGAGTTGAGATATATGAATCGCGTGAATTAAACGCAATAAAATCTAGAACCTCACCGGTATCGAGATGGATTGCGTCGCCATTTACGTTCTTAAGATCATCGAGAATTTTCTTGCGGAAAGATTCGCGGACGGATTGCACAATCTCAGTCTCGTAATTGGCGCGCACCCACTCGGTGAAAGCATGCTCGTTGATTATTTCAGGAGATGCTTTCGGGGTAACTAATGAAACTTTGGCGATCTCTTCGCCATCAAGGTTAGCTTTAACTGAATCGGCACCAACGGCATCGAGGGCATCGGCAAATTCACGACGCAGGCGATCTTTAGTTTCCTTGGCGGCATTTGCAATAACTGTGATTGCAGATAACTGAAGCGCTAGCTCTTTTAGATTCATTTAAGGCCCACCTTTACTCATTAGTTGTTCGCAGTTCTTAACTCTTGTTAAGTGGTTGCGATGTGATGAGTAAAGCGGGCACCACTGACAAAGCCCCCAGTGAAGGGGGCCTTGGCGGCGTGTCGCCCTTATA
>JBIILF010000077.1:0-4446 GCA_044232785.1 Candidatus Planktophila sp.
GAGCTAAGAATTAGAACTACTGAACCAACACTTAAGTGTCCCCATTCACCTTCGACGCTCTTTAGCGAAATAACCGCATCGTAGGTAAGGAAAACGTTGAACACTAAACCGGCATAAAAGAACCAGCGGTGCGCGTTCTGCAGAATAAGTGGTGCGCGAGTTTCGCCGGTGTACTTGGTATGTGGTTCAGCAACTGCACATGCAGGCGGTGACAGCCAGAATGAACGGTAGTAAGCCTTGCGGTAGTAATAACAAGTCATGCGGAAACCAAGTGGGAAAATCAAAATAATTAGCGCTGGTGAAAGTGCGAAGTTAAATATTTCTGCACTAACTGGGTTGAAACCTAAAAAAACTGCTTCAGGAACGCAAGCTTCAGATAAACAAGGTGAATAGAAAGGAGAAATTAAATGGTCTTTGTAGTAATTGGCACCTTCAAATGCGCGGAAAGTTGCGTAGATGATGAATGAAAATAGAACTCCGAAAGTAATTGCGGGTTCGATCCACCATTTATCGGTGCGAAGGGTGCGCTCTTTGATCTTGGCGCGGCCTGGTGAAAAAACTCCCGACATATTTCACAGCTCCCTTAGTTCCTCGCTCATAAAACTCTAAGGCGAAGTGTCCTCTCATGGCTTTAGGTGCGCTAGGCGATGCCTTGCTTGAGCGCTATGAAATCAGCCACAAGAACCACTTAAAAACAGTGGCTTGAGTAACTTTAGAAAAATATGGCGGAGGGCGAGGGATTTGAACCCTCGAGGCTTTCACCTGCCGGTTTTCAAGACCGGTGCACTCGGCCGCTATGCGAGCCCTCCGCGGCGTAATCTACCTGAGGAACGCGCTTATCTAAAATTGAGTGAAAATTACGAGAAAGATCTGTAATTAAGCGGGTAGTTCTAGCAGCTCTTCAATCACAATTGCGACTCCATCATCGGTATGTGGCAGTGCAACTGATTTTGCGTGTTTTGGGCCATCTGGGTGGCCATCGGCCATTGCATATGAGCGGCCACACCATTGCAGCATTGAAAAATCATTTGGGTTGTCGCCAAAGGAGACACAATCTGCAGCATCAATATTTAAACGCGCTGCCATCTTAGAAAGTGTGGCTCCTTTTGAAACTCCTGCTGCTGAAATTTCTAAAAGTGAATCGTGTGGATTGGAATGTGTAACCGTTACTAAGCCAGCTAATTCGCGTTGCGCGATTTCTAGCATTTCGTCAGAAGTTAACTCTTGCTCAGAGCAACGGGCCAATAATTTCAGAGCAGGCGCTGTCATAATTTCTTCAATATTATCAACGCCGACATTATCTAAACCAACATCCCAGCGTGGAATATATTTCTTTTCGCGATGAAAATAATTATGTGATTCAACCGCAAAACTTATTTGAGGAATTGCAGCACGTAAACGTTTTACCGCTTCAAGTTGTGGTTCAACTGGCATCAGCCACTCTTCGAGAACTTTTCCGGTTTGTAAGTCATACAACATTGCGCCATTGCCACAAATTGCATTTCCGATTCCGAATGCCTCTTTAATCTCGGGCATCCAACGAGGAGGACGACCAGTTACAAAGAAAATCTCGATTCCCATTGCGTGAGCTTTACGGAATGCGTTAATTGTGCGTTGAGAAATATCACCGTAATGCGCAACGATGGTGCCATCTAAATCGCTAGCAATTAATTTAGGGCGTCTTGCCGTCACACTAACTCAAATCGTTTCATGCCTAAGAATGGTTGCAGTGCAGCCGGAACATTTACAGTGCCATCAGCGTTCTGATGATTTTCCAGAATTGCCACAATCATGCGGGGGATAGCTACTAACGTGCCATTTAACGTTGCCACTGCTGCTGTCTTATCGCCTTCTTTAAAGCGAATATTTAAGCGACGTGCCTGAAACTCAGTGCAATTAGAGGTACTGGTAACTTCGCGATATGCGTTTTGGGTTGGAATCCACGCTTCAATATCGAATTTACGGGTAGCACTTGAACCTAAATCACCAGATGCCACATCAATTACTCGATATGGAATCTCCATCGCATTTAGGAAATCTTTCTCCCATTGCAATAGGCGTTGGTGCTCAGCAACTGCTTGATCTGGGTGACAGAAACTAAACATTTCAACTTTATCAAATTGATGAACCCGAATAATTCCGCGGGTATCTTTGCCATAAGTTCCGGCTTCACGACGAAAACAAGTGCTGTAACCGGCATAACGCATTGGTAATTTTTCAGCTGGCAGGATTTCGTCCATATGAAATGCCGCTAATGGAACTTCGCTAGTGCCAACTAGATACATGTCATCTTTTTCTAAGTGATAAACATTTTCGGCAGCTTGACCTAAGAAGCCAGTGCCTTCCATTGCAGGTGGGTTAACCAAGACAGGTGGAATTACTGGAGTAAAGCCAGCTTTGACTGCGCTGCTAATCGCATAGTTGACAAGTGCAAATTCTAGAAGTGCGCCCACGCCAGTTAAATAGTAAGAACGTGAGCCAGAAACTTTAGCGCCACGTTCGGTATCAATTGCTCCAAGTAGTTTGCCTAGCTCTACGTGATCCTTAGCTTCGAAATCTGTAAATTCGCGTGGCGTACCGACGTGTTCGATTATTTTGAAATCTGCTTCGCCACCAATTGGGGCAGCCGGATCTAATATATTTGAAAGTTTTAGGGCGGCAGAATTTGCTTCGACTTCAATCTCGGCGCGCTTACTATCGGCTGCTTTAACTTTATTGGCCAACTCTTTAGCGTTTTCAAGTAGCGCTGTTTTCTCATCACCTTTAGCGCTACCAACTGCTTTTGAGAGAGTGTTCTGTTCGGCGCGTAGCGCTTCGAATTCATTAATTGCGGCGCGACGTTTTTCATCGAGTGCTAAAACTTGATCAACAATGCCAGCATCTTCGCCGCGGCCAGTTTGAGAGGCGCGAACTAAATCAGGGTTCTCGCGCAGTAATTTGATATCAATCATTTACTTTCCTCTCGCGGGTATGAACCTAAGAATCTTATTTCCTCGCAGATCTCGCGTAGGCGAGCAACCGCTTGGTTAACGTTAGCGTCGTTTATGTGTCCTTCGGCATCAACAATAAAGTGGTAATCACCTAACTCTTTGCCAGTTGGGCGGCTTTGAATGAAAGTTAAGTTCACGTTGCGCGTTGCAAACTCAGTCAAAATCTCAAGCAACGCACCCGAGTGGTCGGTGCCGATGAAAATCGCCATTGAAGTTCGGTCATGGCCAGATGGTTTTGTGAGCTCACCTGGTTTAGAGATAAGTACAAAGCGAGTTACGGCGCCGTTATTGTCACCAATATTTTCAGCCAGGATTTGTAATCCGTAACGCTCGGCAGCCACTGCGGCAGCAATTGCGGCGTCGAATTCTCCGCGATTAAGCGCTTCGGCGGCACCTGCAGTCGAGTTAGTAGCGACTATTTCGGCGTGCGGATAATTGTTGGCAATATAGGTGCGGCATTGCGCTTCGGCATGCGGGTGCGTAGCAATGCGATCAATTTTTGTGGTGCCGGGTTTAACCATAAATGCAAAAGAGACCGGCAAAGTTACTTCGCCAGCAATTACCAGTGGGTCACCGGTTGCTAGCTCATCTAAAGTGCGAGCAACAACGCCTTCGATTGAATTTTCAATTGGCACTAACGCAAATTCGGCTTCGCCACTGCGCACCGCATTTAGAGCTGCAGTTACATTGGCATAAGGAATTAATTGATCCGCTGAATTTGTGATCTTTTTCAACGCCGCTTCAGTAAAGGTCGCTGCCGGACCAAGATAGGCGTATGTGCTCACTGGTTAAGGATACCCGAGCACACTCACTGCTCGCGCCGGGATATCTGTAATTACAACATCAACTCCGAGTTCAGCACATAGTTTTAGATCGGCATCCTCGTTTACAGTCCAGACAAAGACTCGTTTTCCATCATTATGGTATTTGGAAACTAACTCTGGATGGTTTCTAATCTCATCAATGCCTGGCGCAAAGGATTTGGCAGTTGAAAACCGGTTCATGATTGGGCTGTTAATTACATTTGTTAGCGCAACTGTTTCTAATTTAGTTTCTAGCCGAACTACTTTCTCAAGTGCCATCCAACTAAAACTTAAAAGCGCGATATCTAGCTCTTTAAAATCTTTAACAAGTTCCACGATTTTCATTTCAACATCATTTCCAGTTGGAACTGGGTGCTTTGTTTCTAGGGCTAAAGCTTTTTTATGTTTTTTAGAAATCTCTAGAAGTTCGCTCAATAACATTAAATCCGGATAGATTTCCTTAAGCTCTGAGAATTCGGTGTGGGCGACAACTGCCTTGTGGTTGGCCATTCGCAACATATTTGAGTCGTGCCAAATAACAACTTGGCCATCTTTAGTAAGTCGTAAGTCGCACTCAAAACCATCGGCACCATCGGCGATCGCACCCATAAAAGCGGCTTTGGTATTTTCTGGGTGATCGAAGGAAGATCCAC
>JBIILF010000076.1:0-4446 GCA_044232785.1 Candidatus Planktophila sp.
AAGATTTAGTGGAGATCAAATATTCGCAATGTTCGGCTAGAAATTTCTTATCTAATTGCATGTTGTATTTACCGAGAATATCGTTGGCCGAATATTGAAATTCACGCTCATCTAATTTCCATAAAGCACGAACCGTTTCAGAAATCTCATCAGATGTGGGAACAGGCAAGGAAGCCAAAAGCGATTTAACGAAGTTACGTCGTTCGGGGGTCATGACGCCAAGAAATGGCGCTATATCTTTCATATAAGCCTGTGCACCAATGGCTTTCTTGCGATTACCTAGTTTGGGAAGTTCGCGTTGTAACTGCTTAATAACTTGGGTTTTAAAGGCGCTCATGGCAGTTTGCTTTTAGCCGATTAGTGAAGAATCGCGCTTCTTTGAAAGATCATGTTCGCAGCCACTTGAACGATCTTTAGCTGCGCATGTCTCGCAGAGCAGAACCAGCTTATGGCAAGCAATATTTGAGCAATTTACAAAGATTTTAGTTGGTGCTGCGCAAGATTCACATTCGCCAATAGTTTTAGCTCTAGAAGAGAAATCCATTGCCATGCGATCATCGAAGACATATAGCGAGCCATCCCAAAGACCATCATCGCCGAACTTATTTCCGTAGCGAACAATTCCGCCCTTAACTTGATAAACCTCTTCGAAGCCTCGTGTCTTCATTACCGCAGAGAGAACTTCACAACGAATGCCCCCGGTGCAGTAAGTAACTATCGGCTTATCTTTCAAGTGATCGTATTTACCACTTTCGATTTCAGCTACAAAGTCACGCGAAGTTTCAACATCTGGAACTATTGCATTTCTAAACTTGCCGATTTTCGCTTCAAATGCATTTCGGCCGTCGAAGAAAACAACTTCATCGCCACGTTCGGCAACTAATTCATTCACTTGCTCAGGACGTAAATGGATTCCGCCACCAATCACACCATTTTCATCAACTTTAATTTCATCTGGGTGACCAAATGCGACCAACTCTTTTCGAACCTTTACTGACAACTTAGGAAACTCGGTGCCATCGCCGGCTGACCACTTGAAATCTACTTTACGGAAACCGTCATACTTCTTAGTCTTTTTAACATAGGTTCGAAGCGCTTCAATTTCGCCACCTAAAGTGCCATTGATGCCGTGTTTAGAAATAATAATTCGTCCAGTTAAGCCAAGTGATTCACAAAGGGTGCGCTGCCATAATTTAACTGCGGCAGGGTCGGAAATCGGCGTGAAGCCGTAATACAAAATGACCTTGTGCAAATCCATGGCGCGATTGTATCTCGCCTACTTTGCCCTTAAGAAATCAGGAGATCTAACGCCCATGACTGACCATCGATAGGCGGGTGGAGCTCGCACTCAAACAATTGCGCTGCCATGCTGCGAACCTCGGCGGGCGTCGTTGGGTCGCCGGGTTGCGCAAGTAAATGCCTAGTTAGTTCGCCACGATATTTCTTTGACATATGGGTGATCACTGAACGTTCGCCATTAACGACTTTAAACACTCTAACTTCAACTGTGTTTTCTGGATTAATTGACCAAACGCTCTTATAAGTAGAAGAGCGACAATCAATTACTAGTTCTTTAACAAATTTCTCAGACACGGTTGCAATGGCATCTCGCCAATATTTGTTATCTATCTTTAATTTATATGAAAATATCTGATCCAGCGGTTTCACTAGGCCAAAAAGGGCTGAAATAATGAGGACTTTTTCGTTGGCTTGCTTCTTCTGCATGGCCGAAAGCGAATGCCAACCAAGGCCTTGATAGAGAACCCCGTCATATATTTCAATAGCCGGCGATGTTTTCGAATAGTCGTATTCGGCTGTGGTTAGTGATCGCAGAGCTGAAAGTTCGGCTGCAAAGGCAAGTGAACTTAAATCGAATTTTACTTGGCTAGTTGCTGCTTTCTTCTTCTCACTAGGGGGCAAGAGGATTAGCATTAGGTGATGCTATTAGAGAGGGCTCAGTAATCATGGCTGATGCAAAGAATGTTCGGGCGGAAATCTTTGAAACTGGCGATCCGAAAGTAAAATCGGCTCGCATCATTATCGATGCACCGGCTGCGAAAATTTTTGATCTTTTAGCAAATCCCAGTCGCCATAAAGAGATTGATGGTTCAAATACCATTCAAGGCAAATTAAGTGGGCCAGAGCGACTCGCGCTTGGTGCAAAATTCGGGATGGCCATGCATCTTGGGATTGATTACAAAATTAGAAATACCGTCGTTGAATTTGAAGAGAATAAACTGATCGCCTGGCGGCATTTAGGCCGCTGGCGTTGGCGCTATGAGATCCGCGAAATCAGCCCAAATCAATGTGAAGTCACTGAAACTTTTGATGGCCGCAAATCAATATCGCAGGCCTGGCTAAAACTACGAAAGGCTTATCCCTGGACTCAAATGGTCGTCGCCAAGACTTTGGTGCGCTTAAAAGAGGTGATGGAAGCTCGCTAAGAATTATGGGAAGATAGGGCTATGAGTATGCAAAACGAGACGCTCGGCGCAGTAATGGCTTCGGAGATAGCTGAGACTCCGAAAGTATTCCGTCGTATCTTGAGTAACCTCGATGCCCTTGAGCCAATTAAAGATATTTTGAGTGCTAATAAAATTTCTTCAATCTTGATTTTGGCACGTGGCACTTCAGATAACGCCGCTCATTTTCTTAAGTATCTAGTCGAAACCAAACTTGGTCTTCCATGCGGATTAACATCACCATCATCAGTTACAATTTATGATGCCGAACTGCATTATCAAGGCGTCTTGGTTGTAGCACTTAGCCAAAGTGGTCAGTCACCTGATCTGGTTGCTTTTGCTAATTCAGCAAAGCGCGCAGGAGCTAAATTAATTTCACTTACCAATGATGCTAATTCGCCTCTAGCAAAAGCTGCCGATTATCACTTAGATCTGCAAGCCGGTGCTGAATTAGCTGTGGCGGCAACCAAAAGTTATTCAGCTCAACTGCTTACTTCTTATTTATTGGTTGCCACTTGGGCAAAGCTGCCGATTAACGCTGATCAATTAATTGCTGAGGCCGAGAAACTAACTGCCAATAAAAATCTAGTCAGCGAAGCGGTCGATGCCTGCAGCCGTGAAAATGAAACCGTGGTACTTGGTCGTGGTTTTGCTTATCCAAATGCTCGTGAAGCAGCACTTAAAATTCAAGAAACTTGCAAAGTGTCTGTACAAGGACTCTCAACAGCTGATTATTTACATGGTCCGATTTCTGCGCTAACTCCCGAAACCCAAGTTTTTATCTTGGCCCCAGCGCACTTGCCGCTTAACTCAATCTCTGAAGCAACCACCAGAATTCGCGCCATTACTGGCCGCATCATTTGGGTGGGCAATGGTGGCGCACCTGAAGCGGGCGATATCGTGATTGCCGGATCTAACTGCAACGATGAAGCGGAATCAACAATTGTTGATGCGATTTCACTGCAACGTTTCTCATTGGAATTTGCCAAGAAATCTGGCTTTGATCCAGATGCACCAGTTGGTCTTTCTAAAGTAACTTTGACACATTAATTAGGTCTTATTCTGATGAGCCGCGATTATTTAGTAATCGTTCCAACGTATAACGAAATAAGAAGTATTGGCATTTTGCTGCCTCAACTAGTCGAACTCAACCTTGATATTTTGATAGTCGATGATGGCTCTCCTGATGGCACTGCCGATGCCTGTCGACAGATTGGTTTGGAAAGCGGGCGAATCGTTGTAGTCGAGCGGAAAAAGAAATTAGGTTTAGGAAGTGCCTACAAAGCAGGTTTTAAATATGGCGAAGATCGAGGTTACAAATATTTAATTGAGATGGATGCCGATGGCTCACACCAAATTAGTGATTTGCTTTCGCTCATGGCTTCAATGGAAACCAATCAACCAGATTTAGTAATTGGTTCGCGCTGGATTGCTGGCGGCGCAGTTGAGAACTGGGCTCGTCGTCGCGAATGGTTATCAAGATCTGCCAATATTTATGCCCGATTAATGTTGGGTAGCAAAGTCAAAGATATGACAGCCGGCTTTCGAATTTACCGAACTTCAAAGCTAATTCAAATTGATCTGGAGTCAGTAAAGAGCGAGGGCTATTGCTTTCAAATTGAGATGACTAAACGGATGTCACAAATAAATGGAGATATTTTGGAAGTCCCAATCACATTTATTGAACGAAAGTACGGCGTAAGTAAGATGTCGAAAAAGATCGTATTTGAGGCAATTTATCGTGTAACAGCATGGGGGATAGGCGCGAAATTCCGAGGAAAGCGCCCTTAATAGCCACTTGTGATTTGCCGTGATAAGTTCAGCGCACTTGAACCAAGCGGTCCAACCGTAGAAATTTAAGTGGCGTTGCGTTTAGCGAAATCCGGTTTGATTCCGGTGCTGTCCCGCAACTGTAAAGGTCGAAAGATCTAAGCCAGGTCGCCTGGCGTGACGCCGAAAGTGTTATCCAACCTCGGAGGAAGGT
>JBIILF010000078.1:0-4437 GCA_044232785.1 Candidatus Planktophila sp.
GCCGATGGTTTTAAATTAAGCAACTGCATCACAGCTGCGCCATCTAGATCTGGGCGAATACTGTTTAGCTCTTCAGCTTCCATTAAACGAGCGATGCGTTGCTCGAGGGATTCATAGGCGTTAGCTAAACGTTCGGCTTTGCGCACATTTCGCGTAGTGCAATCAGCCCTCGTTAGAACATGCAAATGAACCAATAAATCACCGGCATCGCGCACATAGCGACGTACAGCTGAATCAGTCCATTCGCCATCACCATAGCCATGAAAACGCAGATGAAGCGCAGTTAGAGTTTCAACGGACTCAACTACCTCACTAGAAAAGCGTAGGTTCTTTAACCTTTCGCGCGCTAAACGAGCACCGACAACTTCGTGATGGTGGAAAGAGACTCCGCCACCTTCAATTAGCGCACGTGTTTTTGGTTTACCAATGTCGTGAAGTAGTGCAGCCAAGCGAATAACTAAATTCGGCCCACCTAAACGGTCTTCTTGTGCGATCGCTTGCTCGAGTACGGTGATTGAATGTTCGTAAACATCTTTGTGGTGGTGGTGTTCATCAATTTCTAATTTAAGTTTTGGAATTTCTGGAATTACAAGTGCCGCCAAACCAGTTTCCACCATAACCGAAATTCCACGGCGGGGATTTTTAGACATTAATAACTTAGTAAATTCATCACGAACGCGTTCTGCTGAAACAATTGAGATGCGGTTAGCCATATCTTTCATGGCAACCAAAGTTGATTCTTCAATCTCGAAATTTAATTGGCTAGCAAATCGCGCAGCTCGCATCATGCGCAGTGGATCATCTGAAAAAGATTGTTCGGGAGTAACCGGTGTACGCAAAATCTCTTTTGCTAAATCAGCTAAACCATTAAATGGATCAATAAATTCTGGCAGGTCTGAAGTTAATTCAAGAGCCATGCAGTTAACAGTAAAATCACGGCGCGATAAATCACCAGCAATATTGTCACCGAATTCAACTTCAGGTTTACGACTTTCTGGATCATATTTATCACTGCGATATGTTGTAACTTCAACAGTTGTGTCACCACGTTTTGCCGCAACGGTTCCGAATTCGATTCCGGTATCCCAAATATTCTCGCCCCAGATTTTTAATATTTTTTTGCTTTCAAGCGGCAGGGCATTGGTTGTGAAATCTAAATCGTTTCCTAGTCGGCCCAAAATTGCATCGCGAACTGGCCCGCCAACTAGCGCCAATTTGTACCCAGCCGATTTATAGGCAGCAGCGAGCGAACTCGCTAGTGGGGCACGTTCAATAAGCGAGCGAATAGCTAATTCGCCAGCGGCACCTAATGGACTCGTCACAATAGGTAAGGCTAGAGGACTACCCTTGCTCCATGACCCCGGCACCTAGTGCGGGCAGCGAAGGTACGAAGAAAAAGCGGCGACGTAGACGTCCCGGCAATCGCGCCCCACAAGTAACAGAAGTTTCGACCCCAACCAATGGCAATTCGCCTGCTCCAAATGCGCCTAACCAGAAAAATCCGGTTAAGAAGAGCGTTGAGCGACGCCCATATGCCAAACGGGTTGATGAAGTCAGCGCTGGTGGTTTAGTAATCGATTTCTCGGGAACTCGTGGTCTATTAATTGGTCGTATCGACCATAAAGATGCCACACGCGAGCGTTTGCTTTGGTCGCTACCTAAAGGACATATCGAAGAGGGTGAAACACCTGAACAAGCAGCTATTCGTGAAGTACAGGAAGAAACTGGAATCACTTCAGAAATTACTAAATCTATTGGCGTGATTGATTTCTGGTTTATGGCTGGCGGAAAACGAATTCATAAAACTGTTCATCACTATATTTTTAAAGAGGTATCTGGTGAACTCACACCACAAATCACTGAAGTTGATGAAGTTTCGTGGTTCCCGCTCTCTGAAATAGTCGATCGTTTGGCATATCCAGATGAGAAGAAGTTAATCGCAAAGAGCGGTGAGATTTCAGCATGAAACGTATCTGGTTAATAATCGCCGTATTACTAGGTTTGCAATTTACCTATCTGCCAGCACAAGCTGCTGATGCGACTGTTATTCGATTAGTGACTGAGCCAAATCGAAATTTCAGTGGATCTTTTTACCACGATGATTTAGCAACTCGTTTAGCACCTTCCGGAGATTTAGGAAATTTAGTTTTTTATCCTGGCACTCGGCCGCGAACTTGGGTGGTAGATACTGCTTTTATTGAAGATGTAATCGCTATGAGCGATAAATACACTATTGGATTAGAAGATGGCGAGAAAATAACAGGTATCGGTTCCGAAGTTGCTAAAAATTGGCTCACTCAATTCGCTGCGGTCACCAGTAATGATCGAGTTGTAGTTTTGCCTTATGGCAATCCAGCCTTTAAATTAATGAAGTATTACGCCCCTGGCGAGTTAAATTATTACTACTCGTATGCCAATAAACGGCTTGCTGAATTCCTGGGTCGCCCGGTAGTAAGTGATAAGTATGGAAAATTCAGCGTAGGTGTTTTAAATAACTATCAATCTTTGCAGCGAGAATATTCAGATAATCGTCGTTTGTTAACCTCCCTTTCTCGAGTTGTTGATGCTCCTGAATTGATTACTCTACGTTTACAGTTGGCGCGCTTACTAAATCCAGATATTGATAAAGTTTTACGCGCTCGATTGCTCAAAAACTCCGACAAGGAAGTTAATAGAGCTTCTCGAAAATTGCGAGTGGTCTCAGGTAGATACCGCTTAACCTCAGCTGAAGATAAGTTGCCTATCACTTTAGTAAATAACTTTAGTACTCCGGTAAAAGTTTCATTGGAATTATTGCCTCGCAATTCGCGAATACAACTAAATGGAATTAAAAATATAAGTATTGCTGCTAATTCAAAACTTCAGTTAACGCTTCCAGCAAATGTTATTACGCCAGGAACAGTAACTGTTGCTGCACGCTTAACTGATGCCAAGAATGTGCCCGTAACTAAGTATTCGCAATTAAATTTAAACTTATCTATTGTAGATTCACGAGTGGCTTGGTTTACTTCAAGTGCTGCGGTTCTGCTATTTCTAGCTGCTACTGCGCAAACTATTCGCCGAGTGCGAAGGGGTCGTAAATGAAACCAGTAGATTTATATCGCGCATCTAGCATTATGGCGATCGGCACCATAATCTCTCGAATTACTGGATTTATTCGGGGCGTACTTTTGGTTGCAGCTCTTGGCACAGCGCTTTTGGCCGATGGTTTTAACGTTGCAAATACGATGCCTAATATTATTTATAACTTAGTTGTCGGTGGTGCGCTGACTGCAATTTTTGTTCCGCAGCTGATTCGTTCTTTTCAAGACGAAGATGGTGGAGTTGGTTTTGCTTCGCGGTTAGTAACAACTATCAGTGGGCTTTTATTGGCTTTGACTGTAGTTGGCATGATTTTCGCTCCAGTTTTGGTGCGAATTTACGCACCTGAGTTCACAACCGTTGGTTTTGAAAATGAGTATCGAATAACTGTGGCATTTATGCGTTACTGCTTGCCGCAGATCTTCTTTCTAGGCCTCTACGCCATGTTGGGTCAGGTTGCCAACGCCCGTGGCTCTTTCGCTCCTTTGATGTGGGCTCCAATTTTAAATAACTTGGTCGGTGTAATACTGATCGCTGGTTTTCTTTATTTTGCGCCAGATATAACTGCAAACACGATTACCGATACTCAAATCGCGGTGTTGGGTTGGGGCACCACTTTGGGAGTTGTAGTCCAAGCGCTCGTTTTGATTCCAGTAGTTGCGCGCACAAAAATAAAATTACGTCTGAAATTTGGGGTTGCCGGCTTAGGAAAGTCTTTCAAATTAGCCGGTTGGACTTTGGTTTATGTATTGATTTCACAATTGGGATATCTGGTGACAGTCAATGTGGCAACCAGCGCAGCTGTGCGTAGCGCGCAAGAAGGTATTACTCGAGGCGTCGGATTTACTCCTTATAGCAATGCTTATTTGATTATGTTGCTGCCTTACTCGATCGTGACTATTTCAATAATTACGGCCCTCTTGCCTCATTTATCTCGATTGGTTATCTCTAAAGATTTTGAAGAAGTTAAAGCGCAATTAGTTCGGGCCATTCGTTTGGTTGGCGTGATAACTATTCCAAGTGCAGTCGGATTAGCGTTCTTTGGTTCATTAATTACCGAAGTTCTCTTCTTTGGAATTCCTCGTAGCGACTCTTCTTATATTGGCTATGTATTATCTGCTTTAAGTTTTGGGTTAATCGCATTCTCGATTAATATTATTTTGATTCGTGGGTTTAATGCTTTCGAAGATACTAAAACTCAAGTTGTTTCGATTTTAATAATTAATTTAATTTCAGTGGCTTTATCGTATTTATTCCTAAATACTATTGAAAATGAATATGTGACAATCTTTCTAGGGTTAGCTTTCTCAATCAGCTACATAATCGGTATCGTGATTACAATTAACCTGATTAAGA
>JBIILF010000079.1:0-4433 GCA_044232785.1 Candidatus Planktophila sp.
CGCAGCTGATGCTCTGGTTGGAAAAATTGCCGGGGCGAGCGCCCTGCTTTTTGAATCTTTGTACAATCCTTGGCCAACGGCGCTCATGAGTTTTTGGCGAAATGTTGGGCTAGAAAGTATTGATGGCTTGGATCTACTAGTTCACCAAGCTATTTCTCAGATCTCTATTTTTGCGGGCATGTCAGTTAAACGGTCACAACTGGCTCCGTTGATGCGTGAAGCAGCACTTAAACGCCTTTAAATACTTTTACACAGATCTATCCGAAGGCCTAAGCAAACACAATCTCCGCAGATAACTTGCCCATGTGTTCGAGAAATATTGTTGGCTCGTTGTCATAGTGGCTTGGGGATGCCGAGTCGCGTATTTAGATTTGCGAACTTTTAGAATCGCTAATAGCGATCTCGGTTTCGGACTACTAATCATCTGGCCCGGTATGTTGATTTTTAGTCATGAGTATCTTGGGTTTAAAGGCGCTGTACCAATTATTATCTGTTGCGTATTGATCGGTTTCTCTGGTCTGGTTGGAATGGGCGATGTAAAGCTCGTTCTATTATTCGCACCGTGGCTACAGCGTGAAAATTGGTTAGCAGCTACTCTCGTTCTTCTAGCAATCGTTTGGGCCCAGATCGTAGTTACCTTGGCTCGCGATCGATCGCTGCCACAGAAGGTTGCCTTCGCTCCAGCGATCTTGTTGGCCTTGGCCGTAAATATGGCGTCATAAAAGGCATTTTTCTGAGAGAATTGTCCAATGCGTTGGTTAACTGCAGGTGAATCACATGGTCCGGCTCTGAGCGCCATTATCGAAGGCATCCCTGCTTCGGTGCAGATTACAACTACCGACATTGATTACCACTTAGCTCGCCGTCGCTTAGGTGTAGGTCGTGGAGCTCGCCAGAATTTTGAGGCAGATAAAGTCACGATTCTTGGTGGAATTCGTTTGGGCTTAACTCAAGGTGGGCCAATCTCTATTCAGGTAGCAAATTCAGAATGGCCAAAATGGGAAAAGGTAATGTCTGCCGACCCAGTGCCAGAAGAAGAGATTAAAGATCTCGGTCGTAACGCTCCACTAAGTCGACCACGTCCTGGGCACGCAGATTTAGTTGGCATGCAGAAATATGATTTTGATGATGCTCGTGCAATTCTCGAGCGAGCAAGTGCGAGAGAGACCGCAGCACGCGTAGCACTTGGCGCAGTTGCTCGTGCATTCTTGCAACAGACTTGTGGCATCACCGTTTTAAGTCATGTTCTTTCTATTGGCTCAGTTAGAGTTCCGGAAAATACTGAGTTACCTAACGAAAATGATATGAAACGAATCGACGAAGATCCAGTTCGTTGTGCAGACCCTGCTACAAGTGCGGCGATGATTACTGAAATTGAATCAGCACACTCCGATGGCGACACCTTGGGTGGCGTTGTAGAAGTACTTGCATATAACTTGCCGCCTGGACTTGGTTCCCATGTTCACTGGGATCGCAGATTGGATGCTCGTTTAGCCGGAGCAATGATGGGAATTCAAGCCATCAAGGGCGTTGAGGTTGGCGATGGATTCGCCACGGCGACTCGTCGCGGTTCTGTGGCGCATGATGAAATTGAACGTGGTCCAGATGGTGCAATACGTCGTCGTACTGATCGAGCAGGCGGCACCGAAGGGGGAATGTCTAATGGTGAGATCTTGCGAGTACGAGCTGCCATGAAACCCATTTCTACAGTTCCGAAAGCGCTAGATACCATCGATGTTAAGACTGGCGAAGCGGCGAAAGCGATCAATCAACGTTCTGATGTTTGTGCAGTACCGGCAGCAGGCGTTGTTGCAGAAGCGATGGTCGCTCTGATTCTTGCTGAAGCGGTACTGGAGAAATTCGGTGGAGATAGCGTCGGTGAAACTAAACGCAATTTCGAGAGCTACATCGCACATCTGTCGATCAAATGAGCGATAAAGTAATTTTGATTGGGCCTCCTGGCGCGGGAAAAAGCACTATTGGAAACGCGTTGGCCAAGAAAATGAAAGTTAGTTTTGCAGATACCGATGCGATGATCGAAGTAAAACTTGGTAGGAAAATTTCAGATATTTTCGTAGATCTCGGTGAACCCTATTTTCGTGAGCAAGAACTAATCGTTTTAGCCGAAGTTTTAGCTTCAGATAATGGCGTCATTTCACTTGGGGGAGGCGCTCCGATTTCGATTCAGGCGCAGGAATTGTTGCGTGGCAGTGGCGCAACCGTTATTTTCTTAGATATCTCGTTAGGAAAAGCAGCGGCTCGAGTAGGTTTTAATCGTGATCGCCCCCTTTTGCTAGGAAATCCACGTGCTCAATGGACGGAGCTAATGAATTTACGTCGACCTATTTATGAATCCCTAGCGACTGCGGTAATCCCGGTTGATGATCGATCAATCAACGAAATTTGTTCAGATATTCTGGTGGTCGCCTGATGGTAAACATTTCAGTTTCAGCAGATCGCGAATATGAAGTAGTCATTGATTGCAATTGGCGTGAGGCGTTAACGCCACTGCTTGGTAACCGAGGACAAATTGCGATCATTGTTTCTGAGGCGATGGCTGATCGCATCACCGAGCTGCCTGATTTAGATGCTCAAGCTCATATTTTCACCGTACCCGATTCAGAGGCTGGAAAATCTTTCGCGACTTTTCAAAAAGTTCTGGATTGGCTCGGCGCTGCTGGTTTTACTCGAAATGATTTAGTAATTGCCGTTGGCGGCGGGGCAGTGACTGATTTATCAGGATTTGTAGCTAGCTCTTGGCTTCGTGGCATTGATTGGGTTGCCGTCCCGACAACACTTGCTGCGATGGTCGATGCAGCTGTCGGGGGAAAGACCGGCATTAACAGTGAATACGGAAAAAATTTGATTGGCTCTTTCTACTCGCCGATCGCGGTTTTAATTGATCTTTCGTGGCTGGAAACGCTGAGCGACCGAGACTTTGCCGCCGGGCTTGCTGAAGTCGTTAAGTGTGGATTTATTACTGACGCCAAAATTGTAGATTCATTGACTGGAAAAGATTTGGCAAATGTGCGCGCTGATCGAGCACTGACTCTTGAATTGATCACGCGCGCAGTTGCGGTGAAAGCAAAAGTTGTGAGCGGTGATTTTCGCGAAAGTTTTGATCGCGAGATTTTGAATTATGGTCACACGCTTGGGCACGCCATTGAGTTGCAGAGTAGATATGCACTGCGCCACGGCGAATGTGTATCCATTGGGTTGGTTTTCGTGGCCAACTTGGCTAACCAGCTCGGAATTCTCTCTGATGATTTAACGAAGCTGCATAGCCAGATCCTGAGAAGCCTGTCTTTACCGATTAATTATGAACCCAAGTATTGGCCAGAGCTTCGTGCGGCGATGGCCATTGATAAGAAATCTCGGTCAGGCACCTTAAGGTTTGTGGCAATTAGTGAGATTGGAAAAACCCTGCGCATCGAAGCGCCAAGTGAAAGTGATTTATTGGCAGCGTATGAGAGGCTTCGCTCATGAAGATTTTGGTGATTAACGGTCCTAATCTGGCCCGGCTGGATATTCGCGATTCCAGCATTTACGGAGACTTTAACTATCCGCAACTAAAATCTTTCATTGAGGAATCAGCAAAGTCACATGGTTTTCAAGCCGATGTTAGACAGAGCGATGATGAGGCCACGATTATTTCTTGGTTACACGAAGCCGCAGATAATGCGACGCCGGTAATTATTAATCCAGCTGCTTTTACACACTATTCTTATGCAATTCGTGATGCTGCCGAACTTGTTAAGTCCCCGTTGATTGAAGTTCATCTCTCCAATCCATTAGCTCGTGAGGAATTCCGACATACATCAGTAATTTCTGGGGTAGCCAATGGAACGATTGGTGGCTTTGGACCTAATTCCTATGCACTTGCGATTACTGCGTTAAAGGGCTTAATTAAGTAAGCATCGGATGCTGATTTTTCGTTTTTATCGCACTTCTAGGTATCCTAAGCACCTATTCGAGTCCACCGAACTGCGGTGGCAATAAGGGAGTTCCAAAGTGGCAACCACAAATGATTTAAAAAATGGCATGTGTCTTGATATTGAAGGCACGCTTTGGACCGTTATTGAATTCCAGCATGTGAAGCCAGGCAAAGGGCCAGCTTTCGTACGAACAAAGATGCGTCAGGTACTGACCGGCAAAGTTGTAGAAAAAACTTTTAACGCTGGCGTGAAGATTGAAATCGCTATTCTCGAGAAGCGCGAAATGCAATTCCTCTACAAAGAGGGTGATGATTTCGTATTCATGGATAACAAAACATTTGATCAGATGAATATTTCAGCTGCAACTGTTGGTGATGCTGCTAATTACATGCTGGAAAACACTGAAGGTATTGTTGCTATTCACGAGAACAACCCACTTTATATCGAACTACCAGCATCAGTTGAGTTGACGGTTACTTACACCGAACCTGGCTTGCA
>JBIILF010000080.1:0-4397 GCA_044232785.1 Candidatus Planktophila sp.
CTGTGGTTGTTCTAGGTGCAACTGGTCGTAACTTTGCAGCTGGCATGTCTGGTGGTCGCGCATTTATGCTCGATATCGATAGTGCAAATGTAAATACCGACATGGTTGATTTAATGGCAGTTCCAGAAGACCAAAAAGAGACCCTTAAATCTTTGGTTTCAGATTTCCAAGTTGAAACAGGTTCTGAAGTTGCGAATGCGTTATTAGCGGATTGGTCGGCAACGATAACTCGTTTCACTTTAGTAATGCCACGTGATTATGCGCGTGTTCTTGCTGCAATCGAGCGTGCCACCCGCGAAGGTTTGCCAGTTGATCAAGTTGTTATGGAGGTAGCAGCAAATGGCTGATCCAAAAGGATTTTTAACTACTGATCGCGCCCTTCCAACAAGGCGTCCAGTTGATGTGCGAATTCGAGACTGGAAAGAAGTTTACGAGGAACAAGCATTTCCTGATTTACAGAAGCAAGCTGGCCGCTGCATGGATTGCGGAATTCCGTTCTGCCATTCTGGTTGTCCACTCGGCAACTTAATTCCAGAGTGGAACGATTTAATTTGGCGCGGCGATAAAGCCGAAGCAATTGATCGTCTTCACGCTACCAATAACTTTCCAGAATTCACCGGCCGTCTATGTCCAGCACCTTGTGAAACAGCATGTGTCGTTGCAATCAACAAAACTGCAGTGACTATCAAGCAAATTGAACTACGTACGATTGAAGAAGCTTTCAAAGATGGCACTGTCGAACCATTGATTGCTGATCGCTTAACTGGCAAAACTGTCGCTGTAGTTGGTTCTGGCCCAGCTGGCTTAGCTGCTGCGCAACAATTAACCAGAGCTGGGCACACGGTTGCAGTTTATGATCGGGCCGACAAAATCGGTGGCTTGCTTCGCTACGGAATTCCAGAGTTTAAAATGGAAAAAGCGATTCTCGATCGCCGGTTAGACCAAATGACTAAAGAAGGAACTCGTTTTCGCCCAGGTGTAAATGTCGGCGTTGAATTAACTGGCTCACAATTGCGCACCAAGTACGATGCCATTGTTTTAGCTGTCGGTGCGACTCAGTGGCGTGACATCAATGTTCCTGGCCGCGAACTTAAAGGTATCTATCAAGCGATGGAATTTTTGCCTTGGGGCAATCGCCAAGCCTTAGGCGAAATTGATAATCCAGAAATTAATGTGGCCGGAAAACATGTAGTAATTCTTGGTGGCGGTGACACTGGAGCTGATTGTCTTGGCACATCGGTACGTCAAGGTGCAGCAAGTGTTACGCAGCTTGAAATTATGCCGCGCCCAACTGAAGAGCGTCCGGCCGGTCAACCTTGGCCAACATATCCAATGATTTACCGGGTATCTAGCGCGCATGAAGAATTGGATAACCGACTATTCGCAGTTAGCACCGAAGAATTCTTAGGTGATGGAAATGGAAACTTGCGGGCAATAAAGCTCGTTGAAACTAAATTTGAAAATGGCAAGTTCGAACCAGTGCCAGGAACTGAACAAGAATTGCCAGCCGATTTTGTTTTCTTGGCGATGGGATTTACTGGTCCCGAAAAATCTGCGTTAATTGAACAACTTGAGGTTGAACTCGATGAGCGCGGCAATATTAAGCGCGGTTTGGATTACCAAAGCTCGCAAGATGGAATTTTCGTGGCCGGCGATGCTGGTCGCGGACAATCGCTTATTGTTTGGGCGATCGCAGAAGGTCGCAGTGCAGCGGCTGAGGTAGATAAGTATTTAACTGGCGATACTCAATTGCCGGCACCGATACTTCCAACTGCCCGCCCAATGATGGTCTAACTAGATAACACTAATTAGCCCCAAAATAGACACTGAATAGATAGGCTATAGATATGCGTCGCGCCAAAATTGTTTGCACCATGGGTCCTGCTGTTGAATCACCCGAAAAAGTCCATGAATTGATTGCAGCCGGAATGAACATGGCTCGACTTAACCTTTCACATGGCGGATATGACGAGCACCAAGGGCGCCTAGATTTAGTTCGTAGCGTTGCCAAAGAGATCAATCAACCAGTAGCAATTTTGGTCGATCTACAAGGCCCCAAGATTCGTTTAGCGCGCTTTACTAATGGCCCTCATGATTTAGCTCGCGGAGACATTTTTACTATTACTGCCGATGAAGTCGAAGGCACCAAAGAGCGCGTAGGCACTACTTATAAAGGGCTGCCAGGTGATTGCAAGCCAGGTGATCGCATCTTGATTGATGACGGAAAAGTAACTGTTGAAGTTGTTGAAGTTAAGGGCAACGATGTTATTACAAAAGTTATTGAGCCAGGCGCTGTTAGTAATAACAAGGGAATTAATCTGCCAGGTGTCGCGGTATCAGTTCCGGCGCTTTCTGAAAAAGATAAAGAAGACCTACGTTGGGGCCTTGCAGCAGGTGCTGATTTCATCGCACTCTCATTTGTACGAAGTGCTGCTGACATCAAAGATGTTCATGCGATTATGGATGAAGTCGGAATTCGCAGACCGGTAATTGCCAAGATTGAAAAACCACAAGCAGTAGATAACTTACAAGAAATTGTTGACGCTTTTGATGGCATCATGGTTGCCCGCGGTGATCTAGGCGTTGAGTTACCAATTGAAGATGTGCCATTGGTTCAGAAGCGTTGTATTGAACTTTCTCGCGAAGCTGCCAAGCCAGTAATCGTGGCAACTCAGATGCTTGATTCCATGATTACTAATTCAACGCCAACTCGTGCTGAAGCAACTGACTGCGCTAATGCGGTCTTAGATGGCGCTGATGCTCTAATGCTTTCGGGTGAAACAAGTGTTGGTGCATTTGCGATTGAAGCAGTTCAAGTTATGGCTCGCATCATTGTAAAAACTGAGCAAGACATGATGGATCGAATTCGCCCAATGCGTACCCAACCAAAAACAAAAGGTGGCGCAATAACAAAGGCTGCAGCTGAAGTAGGAAAAATAGTTGATGCTAAGTACCTGATTGCATTCACAAAAAGCGGTGACTCGGCTCGCCGGATGTCTCGCTTGCGTTCTGGTATTCCTATTTTGGCGCTGACTCCAGATATAGCTACTTATAACCAATTAGCTCTTACGTGGGGCGTCGAATCAATGATTATGCCGATGGTTAGCCATACCGATGAAATGGTTAAACAGGTGGATTCTCTGCTCGTTGAAAGTGGACGTGGGGCAGTGGGCGAAAATGTCATGATTGTGGCTGGCTCACCTCCTGGAATTCCCGGATCAACAAATGCGATGCGCGTTCACCGAATTGGTGATGCAATTTCAGGCGTTGCGCCTGCGTATCGCTGATTAAACCGTTTCTTACTTATTTTTCTTACCGCTACAATTGCCGTTCTAGCCTCGGTACTCCAACGGTAGAGAGGGCAGTCTCAAACACTGCATAGTGTCGGTTCGAATCCGACTCGAGGCACATGAGTTCACAGAGCAGCAGCAAGAGTTCAAATTTGCCTGCCCCTCGCATATTAGTTGCTGAAGATGAAACTTTAATTCGTATGGATCTAGTTGAGATGCTAACCGAAGCAGGTTATGAAGTTGTCGCCGAAGCCACAAATGGCGAAGAAGCTATTGCACTAGCAATCGAACATAAACCAGACCTCGCGATTCTTGATGTACAGATGCCGGTACTCGACGGAATTTCGGCGGCCGAAAAAATTATCGCAATTGCGCCAGTTCTTATGTTGACTGCATTTAGTCAACGAGAGTTAGTAGATCGAGCGCGTGATGCTGGTGTTATGGCTTACGTAGTCAAGCCATTTACAATTTCTGATTTAGTGCCAGCAATTGAAATCGCAATTAGTCGCCATACCCAAATGCGATCACTGGCAGATGAAGTCGCAGATTTGCATGAGCGGTTAGAAACGCGCAAAGTAATTGATCGCGCCAAAGGTATTTTGATGAAGGCGCTAAATCTCACCGAGCCCGAAGCTTTTTCTTGGATTCAACGTGCCGCAATGGATCGCCGAATCACCATGAAAGAGGTCGCCGAGGCGGTAATTTCGCCATCAGCCGTACCCGATAAATAGCAGCGATTAGTTAATTGCAAAGCCTTCGCAGTTGATGGCCGAATCAGTTGCTACAGTGCAAAATCGTTACATGGCTGTAATTAATCAAGCGTGAAAAAGCCGAGATTTTTGCCATCTGGGCTTGTCCAAACCTCACCCCTCCCGTTACGCTCAACCCCTCCCTGTCCCGGGACTAAAGAACAGGAAAGGCAATAAATGAACAAGAAGATCCAGCGTTCACTTGCCGTTGTTTCAGCAGCAGCACTCGTATTCGGAGTTGCAGCAGCACAGACATCAGCAAACGCAGCACCAAAGACTGTTTACATTGCATACCAGGGTCCACTATCTGGTGGCGAAGCATCAACTGGTACTGACGAGCAGAATGCAGTTAAGTATG
>JBIILF010000081.1:0-4384 GCA_044232785.1 Candidatus Planktophila sp.
CCTGCGAAATTCTTTGGCAATCACTTGGCGCTAACGAGAAGTTAGGCGCAATTGCTAACCAACCAATTTCAAAGGTTGCCACTTGGGGTCAGTTGCCAGCTGGCTCAACAGTTACCAAGACGCCAGTGCTTTTCCCTCGCCTTGAAACAGCGGAATAATTTACTTTCATGGCTGATCGGCACAATCGCGATTTAGATCGCAAACCGGCGCCGCTTCCCGAACCACTTCCAGTCCCTTGCGTTGATGTACATGCGCATATGGAAATTGTTACCGATGCTGCGCCAGATTCAGCTGCAGTTGGCCAAGTTATTACAGATGCTGCTTCAGTTGGCATCGATCGAATTGTTCAAGTTGGTTACTCTGCCGAACAATCACAATGGTGCGTTGATGCGGCAGAGAAATGGAATACCTCAGTACTCGCAGCGGTAGCGCTGCATCCAAATGAAGCGCCAGTGGTTGCTGACCTAGCTGCTGATTTAGCGATCATTGAAAAATTAGCGCAGCATCCACGAGTGCGAGCAATTGGTGAAACTGGCTTAGATTATTTCCGCACGCCACCTGAATTGCGCAAGCGTCAACAAGATTCTTTTAAATGGCATATTGAATTAGCTAAGCGCACCAATAAAGCGTTAGTGATTCACGATCGCGATTCACATGAAGATGTGCTTTCGATTCTGCAAGAGGTAGGCGCTCCTGAAACGACTATATTTCACTGTTATTCCGGCGATGCTGCCATGGCCAAGATCTGTATTGAGCGCGGCTACATATTGTCATTTGCTGGCACGATTACTTTTAAGAACGCCCCAGAACTACGCGAAGCAGTAAAACTAGTTCCGCTTGATCAATTGATGGCCGAAACTGATTCACCATTCTTAGCGCCAATGCCCAATCGTGGTGCGCTAAATGTGCCGGCCCAGGTAGCAACTGTTATTCGCGCGATGGCCGAAGAACGTGGCGATGATTTAGCTGAACTCGCCAATGCGCTAAGTGCAAATGCGGAACGAGCATTTGGAAAGTTCAACTAATGGCGCTACTCGGAGCTGCGGAAATTCGTGAACTAGCTGAGTTGCTAGATCTACGACCTGCCAAATCACTAGGCCAAAACTTTGTGATTGATGGCAACGTCTGCCAGAAAATTGTGCGGGTTGCTGGTGTAACTGCCGATGACATCGCACTTGAGATTGGTCCTGGGTTAGGTTCGCTAACTCTGGCACTTCTAGAGGTTACCTCTAATGTGATCGCAGTTGAAATTGATCAACGGTTAGCCGATCGTTTGCCAATTACAGTTGCCGATCACATAGATACTGGTTACAAGTTGACCGTGATAAATACTGATGCACTTGCCCTTCGCGAATTACCAGTAGCGCCAACTGTGTTAGTTGCAAACTTGCCGTACAACGTTTCAGTTCCAGTATTGCTACACCTTTTAGAAATTCTGCCTTCGCTAAATACTGGCGTAGTAATGGTGCAAGCCGAAGTTGCTGATCGTTTAGCAGCAAAGCCGGGCACGAAAGAATATGGAATTCCATCGCTTAAAGCATCGTGGTGGGCTGAAGTAACTGGTGCTGGCTCGGTTTCGCGCTCTATTTTCTGGCCAGTACCGGGTGTTGATTCAAAGTTAGTTGGCTTTAAGCGTCGAGCAACACCAGGAGATGATGCCATGCGCCGCGGGGTTTTCCAATTAGTCGATGCCGCATTTGCACAACGTCGCAAAATGTTGCGCGCCGCATTAGCTGGCATCTTCGGAAGTTCAGCAAAGGCTGAAGCCGTCTTGATTGCAGCGGGAATTGATCCAACTTTGCGTGGCGAAACTTTATTGATCGATTCTTTCTGTGCCATCTATAACGCTAGCCAAAGCGTCAAGTAGAGTTCAATCGTGCCTGCAAATTCCGTAACTGTTCGCGTTCCAGCGAAAGTCAATCTCCAACTTTCAGTTGGGCCACGTGAAGACGATGGCTTTCATGGCTTAGTTACAGTTTTTCAAGCGATCTCAATTTACGATGATTTAACTATTACTCACGCAGCACCAGGTTCAGGTCTAACTCTTACGATAACTGGTGATCACATAGCGGGTGTGCCCGCTGATGAAACAAATTTAGCGGCCAAAGCTGCGCAGATAATTGCCAAAGAATATGACGTGGCAATTGATGCGATGATGCAGATTCATAAAACAATTCCAGTTGCTGGAGGTATGGCCGGCGGAAGTGCAAATGCAGCCGCTGCGATTGTGGCAATTGACGCACTTTATTCACTAGGAATGACCCGCGAAGAAATGGTAAAAGTCGCACGTCAATTAGGTAGTGATGTGCCATTTATGTTAAATGGTGGCACCGCAATTGGTCGTGGTCGCGGTGACGAACTAACTGCTGCGCTCTCGCGAGGCACTTATCATTGGGTTTTAGCCCTCTCATCAGCTGGCTTATCAACACCATCGGTATACACCGAGTGCGATCGTTTGCGCGCAGGATTAACAATTGCAAATCCACAAGCTAGCGATAAATTAATGCAATCACTTTTAGCCGACGATGCTCCAGCGGTTGGTAAATATTTAGTTAATGATTTACAAAGTGCAGCATGTTCCCTAAGACCAGCACTTCGGTTAATTCTTGATGTAGGCCAGGAATATGGCGCACTAGGTGGAATTGTTTCTGGCTCTGGGCCAACTGTGGCATTTTTAGTTTCTGATGAAGAGGCAGGTTTAGATTTAGCAGTAGCGCTAACGGCAAGCGGTGTAGTTGGAAGCGTGGCCCGAGCCACTGGCCCAGTACCTGGTGCTCGAGTTACTGAAACGCGTTAACTAATTTACTAAGCAATCTAGCTAAATCAATCTGCTCTTCTTTAGTAAGCGCTGATAGCAATTCTTCTTCGCGCCCGAGCAAATCTTCCATGGCGGCATCAACAGCGTTCATTCCGGTTTTGGTTAGCGTTACTAAACTTCCGCGCCCATCGGTTGGGTCAGGTTCGCGGGTAATTAGTTTTAACTCTTCTAATCGATCAAGGCGATTTGTCATGGTGCCACTAGTAACTAAAGTTTCAGCCATTAACTCACTTGGTGATAGTTGATATGGCGAACCAGCGCGACGAAGAGCGGCAAGAACATCAAAGCCCCAAGTTTCTAGATCAGCGAATGCACTTCGGCGAGTGATATCGAGTTGGCGCGAAATTCTAGTTACGCGACTTAGTACCGCCAATGGCGCAAGATCTAGATCAGGGCGTTGTGATTTCCAGGCGGCGATCAGGCGGTCTACTTCATCGCGCATCTTTACCCCCGCCTCTTGTAATTTTCTGGAGAAATCTCAGCAAAAATTCCCGTTGGGAGAAGGTTAATGGTCAAAAGCAGTCCCTCGGATGAGGGAGAATACGGGTTCCGCCATTGTGTAGTGGCTAGCACATGGGCCTTTGAAGCCCAGGGTCCAGGATCGATACCTGGTGGCGGAGCGATATATCGCAAAGCCGAAGTAGGTGGCGGAGCGACTGACCGCTAAAGCCGAAGTTAGAATTAAGGCCTGACTAGCAGCAGGGGAGAATCTCTTGGATTGTGCAATTGTCTTAGCCGCTGGCGAAGGCACACGCATGAAATCTGCAACTCCTAAAGTCTTACATGAAATTGCTGGACGTTCGCTGCTCGGACATGTTCTAGCTGCAGTATCTGAAATTAATCCCGCTCAACTTTGTGTTGTTGTCGGAGCCGGCCGCGAAGCAGTTGAATCGCATTTAAACCAAATCGCGCCAACCGCAAAAACAGTTTTTCAAGATCGCCGCGGTGGTACCGGGCACGCAACTCAATTAGCGCTGGCTGAAATCAAAGTTTCTGGCACCGTAATAATTTTGGCTGGTGATACGCCGATGCTAACTGGCGCTTCACTTAAAGAGTTAGTTGCAATTCATAAAGTTTCGGGTGCAACAGCATCGGTTTTAACTGCAGAGCACCCAGACCCAACTGGTTACGGCCGCATTATCCGCGCCGACGATGGCACTTTGTTGCGCATCGTTGAAGAGAAAGATGCCGATGAAGATCAGAAGATGATCTTTGAAGTTAATTCTGGCGTTTATGCATTTGATGGCGCCAAACTTGCCGCTGCCATTGGCAAATTAACTGCAGCTAATGCGCAAGGCGAATTATATTTAACTGATGTAATCGAAATTTTGCGTAACGATGGCGGCACAATCGGTGCAGTATTAATTGAAGATTATGTAGAAACTCTTGGAGTTAACGATCGCTATCAATTAGCCGAAAGTGCGGCCATGTTGCGTGATCGCATCAATGAAGCACATATGCGCAACGGCGTAACCATCGTTGACCCAACTACAACTTGGATCGATGTACAGGCTCAAATATCTAACGATGTAACCATTTTTCCGGGCTCCGCGATTCTCGGGGCAA
>JBIILF010000082.1:0-4360 GCA_044232785.1 Candidatus Planktophila sp.
TAGCCACTGTTAACACCTGATCAAGGGTATTTAAGCCTTCTTCGTAATTTTCTAACAGCACTTGAGCTTTGCCATATTCAAAGAGTGCATTATTTGAACGAATATGGTCATGTGCAGTTTCAAAAACATCGAGTGCTTTACGTGCACGAGTTAAAGCCAAATCGCCTTCGCCCAGCGCAACGTGGCAAGAAGCGATCTTCTGATCACAGCGGGCAACTTGAATCACTTCTTTATTTCGCTTGAATAAATCACGAGCTTCGTAGAATGAAACTATGGCTTCACGAAATTGCTTCAGTGAGCGATGGGCGCAACCAATTAAATAAAGATCATTTGCGGCGCCGTATTCATTTCCGTCTAGTAAATGTTCTTGAGCACATTCATCCATAGTGGAAATTACTTTTTCATAATTCTTAGAGGCAAACCACCACTCGCCCAGTGTGCACGCAAGTTCTAAAGCAATCGAAGATTTATTAGCGCGCAATATTTCAACTGCTTTAGACATCGCAGTAGCGGCTTCTTCCATGCGCTTTAATTGATTTAAGTTGTATCCAATTGCGCTATATGCCTGTGCGACGCCTTCAGATGGCGCACTCGCACCAAGTTGATCGTAAATATCGCAAGCAGTTTCAGCGAGTGCAAGAGCTTCGTCATATTGGCCGCGAGCAAAAATACGCGCACTTAATTCATAATAAGTACTGGCACGTTCTGCGCCTTCAACTTCTGGAATTCGATCCCAGAGCATTTCCTCAGTTACAAGATCTTCTAAGCCTTCGTCATCGCCCATTTGGATCTCCCCAATCGAAGTTTCCTGACCTACCGAGTAAGCGTGACTCTATATCTCCAGCCTGTTCAAATGCGCAGAGTTTGGGTAAGACACCGAGAAACAACCTTGCCAAATCCGACAAACTGGACAGTTTTTTCAAGATGCAGATGCGAATCGTTTGCATTAACCTTGGGAAATGCACATCCCAGATGGATTTATTGACCTTCCTACTTCGGCAATCTTTGCTGCAGCCTCGGCAGGCGCAATCACCTACTCTCTTGTTGGCGCGCGTAAACAGCTAGATGAGAAGAGCGCCCCACTCGCTGGGCTTACCGCCGTTTTCATCTTTGCGGTTCAAATGTTGAATTTCCCAGTAGCTGCCGGAACGAGTGGGCACCTATTAGGTGGCGCTCTCGCTGCAGTTCTCGTCGGACCCTATGCGGCAACTTTGGCGCTGACCGTTGTTTTAGTCATGCAAGGGTTTTTATTTGCCGATGGTGGTTTGAGTGCGATTGGTCTAAATGTTTTCAATATGGCCGTACTTGGCGTTTGGGGCGGTTACGCCGTGTTTCTATTCGTTCGTAAAATTCTGCCAAAGAATAAATCTTCGATCTCAATCGCAGCGGCTACGGCTGGGTTAATTTCGGTTCCTATTGCTGCCGTCGGATTTGTTTTTCAATATTCACTTGGCGCCACAGCAACTTTTTCGGTTTCCACAGTTTTAGGGGCAATGGTCGGAACTCATATTCTCATTGGAATTGGTGAAGCAATCATCACTGCGCTAACAGTAAGTGCCGTACTAGCAAGTCGATCTGATTTAGTCTTTGGTTGGAAAAACAAAACATCTGCTCTTGAGATTAGAGAACAAAAATGATTAGCAACCGTAAATTTATTGTTATGGGCGTTCTGGTTTCCGCACTACTAGCAGGCGGTGCATCTTTTTACGCCTCATCAAATCCCGATGGTTTGGAAAAAGTTGCCGAAGATATTGGATTCATTGACACTGCCAAAGATAATGCGAACTCGGATACTACTTTGGCGGATTATGGAGTCAAGGGAATTGAAAACGAGCGACTCTCAGTTGGAGTCTCTGGCTTAATCGGAGTTGTGGCAACTGGCGCAATTTCTGGCGGTCTATTCCTATTGCTTCGTCGCAAGAAGCCTACAAATTAAGGTCGAAACCGGCCACCACCACGGTCATGACGTGGGTGAAAGGCTTTATATCCACCGTCACTCAGTTGTGCATTCCTTGCCTGCTCACCCAAAAATTATTGCCGCTTTGCTATTTATCTTTACCGTTGTTGCCACTCCGATAACTTGGTGGTTTAACTTCTTGGGTTATTTCATACTCATTGTTGCTGTGGCAATAACTGCCAAAATCCCGCTAAGAACGCTCTTTACCCGCGCACTTATCGAGATTCCGTTTGTCTTCTTTGCCATTTTGATGCCTTTTTTCGGTAAAGGTGAAGTTGTTTCAGTTGGACCTTTTGACCTATACCAAGAAGGTTTAATTGCAGCGGCTGGAATCTTGATTAAAGGAACCTTGGGCGTTTTAACCGCGATCACTCTTTCTACTTCGACCACAGCTCGTGAAATGTTGCGCGGCTTAGAGAAATTAAAACTGCCTACCTTGATGGTGCAGATTGCTTCTTTCATGTTTCGTTATGTCAACGTGGTAAATGATGAGATGGAGCGAATGAAGGTCGCGCGTGAGTCACGTGGCTTTAGCGCAACCGGAATCCAACATTGGAAAGTTTTAGCTACCGCAGCTGGTGCCCTCTTTATTAGATCTTACGAAAGAGGTGAACGAGTTCATCTAGCGATGCTCTCAAGAGGTTACACAGGTGTATTGCCTCATGAGGAGCCACCTAAGCTTTCTAAATCAATTTGGTTGACCGCACTGGCTCTCCCAATTTCAGCTCTCACAATTCTTGCAATCAGTTTAGGATTAAAGATATGAGTACAACGCCTAGCCTCTTAATTGAAAAACTCGCCTTTGCTTACCCTGATGGCAATCAAGCTTTGTATGGTGTTAATTTGAGAATTGAAAAAGGCGAACGTGTTGCACTGCTTGGTCCTAATGGTGCGGGAAAAACCACACTAGTAATGCATATGAATGGAATCCACCCAACTGCTCATGGAAAAGTTGAAGTAGCCGGCCAGTTAGTTGATTCTGCCGATAAAGAATCAATAAAGAGTATTCGTTCAAAAGTCGGCATTGTTTTTCAGGACCCAGATGATCAATTATTTATGCCCACCGTTGGTGAAGATGTGGCATTTGGTCCTTTTAATATGGGCAAACGTGGCGCTGAGTTAGATGCAATAGTTGATGAAGCGCTGCAACTTGTTGGAATGCTTGAATTTCGTGATCGTCCACCGCATCACCTTTCCTTCGGCCAACGTCGCCGAGTAGCAGTGGCAACCGTGTTAGCCATGAAACCTGAAATTCTTGTTCTAGATGAACCTTCTTCAAACTTAGATCCGGCTAGCCGCCGCGAATTAGCTGATATTTTGCGCTCACTTGATATCACGATGGTCATGGTCACGCACGATCTGCCTTATGCCTTCGAACTATGCGAGAGATCCGTAATTCTTTCGGGCGGCGTAATTGTTGCTGATGGGAAGACTCCTGAGATTCTAAAGAATGATGAGTTGTTAAAAGCTAATCGCCTTGAATTGCCCGTTGGCTTCTCAATTTAATTCGCCCTTGCGCAATTGCAGCACTTAGTAAAACAACTAATCCGCCAACTGGTTCATTCCAAGTAATTTTCTCACCTAAGAAAATTATGCCTACGATCACCGCAACTACTGGCGTCACGAAAGTAACTGAGGATGCAATCGCACTTCCGGCAGCAGACATAATTTTGAAGTTCCAGATATACGCAAAACCACTCCCAAATATTCCTAGCCCTAACATTGCAAGCACGGGTCCAAGTTCATAGTTATTTTCAGCAATGCCATCAAATAAATAAAACGGCAATAGCGTGATAGTTGCTGCAACTAATTGAGTAGCAGCCATAACCTCAGGTTCTAGTTTTAAGGGCAGAACATTTTTACGTGAATAAGGAAATGAAATTCCATAACAAGCTACCGCCAATAGCAGTGCTCCGATTGCCCACCAAGGATTAGTTCCTAAACCATTCCAGGCACCTAGAACAATCAGCACCCCGATGAAACCAAGAATTAAACCGATAACTTGATGACGAGGTAACTTTTCCTCACGAAATGCAACCATGATGGCAAGTAGTGTCATTAGAGGTGTTACTGCATTAATGATTCCAGCCAGAATCGAAGTCACTTCGGTTTCAGCAACCGCAAAGAGAATTCCTGGAATTACATTTAGTAAAAGTGAAACAACCCATAAATGGCCCCAAGTTGAACGTTCTCGGGGCAATCGCAAACCCATTACTTTGAGCGCAATTAACAAAGTAATCGCACCTAATACGCAGCGGCCAAAGGCCACCCCAAATGGGGTCAAAAACTCGAGCCCCAACTTGATAAATATGAATGAACAGCCCCAAACAATTCCGAGTGCTATATAAAGAGGCACCCAAGATTTAGTTTTCGCTGAAGTCATTGCGAAAGGCTACCGATTGC
>JBIILF010000083.1:0-4340 GCA_044232785.1 Candidatus Planktophila sp.
CCTGGAGATCGTTCATATAACGACGCCGTTTTAGCTGGGCTAGTAAAAGCAAAGAAAACCTTAGATTTTAATTTCGAAGGTTTTGTAAACGATGGCAGCGATGCAGATCGTGACACACGCATTCGTGCGATGATCGAGCAAGGCTGTTCGCCCATTCTGGCAATTGGTTCTGGGTATTCAAACTTACTAAAGAAGTTAGCTGTCGAATTCCCAAACCAGCAATTTGCAATTCTTAACGATGCATCTATCTCTAGTTTAAATGTAACTTCTTTAATTTTTGCAGATAAGCAAGTTGGATATTTAGCCGGATCAGCCGCTGCTCGAGTATCAAAAACTGGAAAAATCGCAGTGATCTCTAAATCTGAAAATTTAGATTTAGAAAGTGGATTTACCTTAGGGGCAACCACAGCCAACAAAAAAATAAGAATTACAATAAAGAGCGCGACTGCAGATTTAACTGGCCAAACTAAATCGCTTATGGCTGCCGGAAACGATGTTATCTTCATTGCGATTGATGGTTCTGATAATGAAATTTTTAGCGAAGTAGTTAAATACAACGTGAGCAAGAAGAAAAACGTTGCCGAAGTTGGCGTAATTACGATTGAGCCTGATCAATATTTGACTGTTACAGCAGCTACAAAAAAGTATTTACTTGCCGCAGTATCTAAGCGAGTTGATAACGCGATTTTCGACTTAGCTTCTTCAGCAATTAAGGATCAACAGATTTTAAATATCTTAGATTCTGAAGCGGGCATTTATGGCCGCCGATATGACATTTCCGGGGGCAATATTGAGCTCTTAATTTGGGCGCCAAAGCTGCAGGCGCTTAAGGCTGCCAACGCCGCCTCATCACGCTTAGCGGCCAAACTTTAAAGTTCTGGTCTAGAGTTTCTCAGATTGTTACCTAGTTTTAGCGTATTTCTTTCAAATTTTGTTGGGATAAATGCAATTTTGATACTAGGCTCGCGGTACTAAGAGGAGCTATCTGGCCAGTACTTTTGTACTTACTTAGATAGTAAAACTTGCGATAACCCCCGTTAGATACAACTTGGAGGAAAATTGAAGAAGTCAAAGCTAGTAGCCATTCTTGCGGCTACCACTGTTGCAGCAAGCCTCGTGCTTGTACCTGCAGCAACTGCAGCAACAAAGACAAAGGCATGCTTGGCACTAGACACTGGCGGCGTGGATGACAAGTCATTCAACGCAGCTTCATGGGCTGGCGCAACAGCAATTGCTAAGTCAAATAAGAATGTAAAAGTTTCATATTTGCCAGCAGCATCAGGTGCTGAGTACGCACCAAACATCAAGAAGTTTGTTGATCAAAAATGTAATGTGATCATCGGTGTAGGTTTTGCAATCGCAGGTGCAATTATTGCATCAGCTAAGGCAAACCCAACGATCAAGTATGCAGTCGTTGATGATGCAGGACTTGAACCAAACGCTGATTACACTGCGTTTACTGCTATCCCAAACGTAAAGGGTCTAACATTTAAGACTCAAGAATCATCATTCCTAGCTGGTTATGCAGCAGCTGCATTCTCAACTAAGGGCATTGTTGCTACCTACGGTGGCGCTCCATACCCAACAGTTACAGCATTCATGGATGGATTCGCACAAGGCGTTTACTACTACAACCAGGTAAAGAAGAAGGGCGTTCGCGTCCTTGGTTGGAACCGCGATACCAAGAATGGTGAATTCGTAGGCGACTTTGCTAACACTTCAAAGGCACTACAAATTTCTAAGAACTTCGAGCAAGCTGGCGCAGATGTAATCTTCCCAGTTGCTGGTGGTCTTGGTGGAGCAACTGCTCAGAACTCAATGGATGGAAAGAAGTCAGTAACTATCTGGGTAGATACCGATGGTTTTGTTTCAGCCAATAAGTACCGTTCAGTTCTTCTTACCTCAGTAATGAAGGGCCTAGGCGAGTCAGTTTCTTCAGTAATTGCTGAAGTAAATGCTGGCAAGTTCACTAACAAGGCATATGTCGGAACACTAGCTAACAAGGGAACGCGCCTAGCGCCATTCCACGACTTAGCATCAGCTGTTCCTTCAACACTTGCTAAGGAAATCGCTGCAGTTCAGAAGAAGATTATTGCTGGTTCAGTTAAGGTTGAATAAGTAATAAAAAAGTTAATAGCGGCGCAGTGAGAAATCACTGCGCCGCTATTTTTTTATAGTTTTATAGCGTAGATTTGCGCCATGTCTTTGGAGCTACGCGGAATCACTAAGCAATTTGGCTCACTCGTAGCTAATGATGATATTAATTTCAAAGTTGAAGCAGGCGAAATTCATGCCATCTTGGGCGAGAATGGTGCCGGCAAATCAACCTTGATGAATATTGTTTATGGTCTGCTCTCGCCAGATAAAGGTCAGATTTTAGTCGATGGCCAAGAAATTAAAATCAAGAGTCCACTCGATGCTCTAGCTGCCGGTATCGGAATGGTGCATCAACACTTTATGTTGATTCCAGTATTTACAGTTGCCGAAAACATTGTCTTAGGCCATGAAAAAACTAATCGTGTTGGCTTGCTTGATTTAGAAACTGCCCGTAAAGAAATTATTCGAGTCTCTAAAGAATTTAACTTTGAAGTTGACCCAGATGCGCTGATTGAAGATTTGCCAGTGGGTATCCAGCAGCGAGTTGAAATTATTCGCGCTCTTATCTACAACTCTAAGATCCTTATTCTCGATGAGCCAACAGCGGTGTTAACGCCACAAGAAACAGATGAGCTACTTGCAAATATGAAGAAGCTCCGTGATTCTGGCCGTTCTATAGTTTTCATTACCCACAAATTGCGCGAAGTAAAAGCAGTTGCTGACCGAATTTCCATTATTCGCCGCGGTAAAGTCGTCGGCACAGTGCAACCTTCGGCAAGTCAGGAAGAGATGGCTTCGCTAATGGTTGGGCGGCCAGTTGACCTAACGGTCAATAAAGCTAACAGCAAACCAGGCAAAACTATTCTTGAGTTACTTGACTTGAGCGTACTTGATCCATCTGGTCGCGCTTTAGCAAGCAAGATAAATTTGACGGTATCAGGTGGCGAAGTCGTAGCTGTCGCAGGCGTGCAGGGAAATGGCCAGAGCGAATTAGCCGAAGCGATAGTTGGATTACGTGAGCATCTAACTGGTTCGATCAAGCTTTCCGGAAATGAATTAATCGGGCGCTCGGTTGATCAATGCTTAAAGGCTGGTGTTGCATATGTCCCTGAGTCGCGCGAATTAGATGGCTTGATTTCCTCATTTTCAATTACTGAAAATTTAATTCTAGATACTCATAGCGAGGCACCTTATTCCAAGGGAATTTTCTACAAGCCGGCCATGGCGCAAAAAGTAGCGCTCGAGCGCATTAAAGAATTCGACATTCGTGCTCAAAGTGCGAGCGACCCTGCCTCATCCCTTTCTGGTGGAAATAAACAGAAGGTAGTTCTAGCTCGCGAACTTTCCCGCCCCGTCGAATTAGTTGTGGTTTGCCAACCAACACGCGGCCTCGATGTGGGATCAATTGAATTCGTCCACCAACGCCTAATTTCAGAACGTGATGCCGGGCGTGCAGTACTTTTATTTAGCACCGAGCTTGATGAAGTTTTTGCCTTAGCCGATCGCATTGCCATTATGTATCGCGGCGAAATCATTGCGATCGTTCCAGTGACTACGTCTCGCGAGGAAGTTGGTTTATATATGGCTGGAATACACCCGGCTAGCGTTAAAGGTGGCGCTGCATGATAAAGAAAATTCTTGATAAAACATTATTGCCACTTTTCGCATTTCTGCTGGCACTTTTTGTCGGCGGATTAGTAATTGGTTTTACTGATAGCAAAGTATTGGCCAAGATTTCATCGCCAATTGAATTTTTAAAGATTCTTGGTAGCACAGTCGGAAATGCCTATTTGGCTCTTTTCCAAGGCGCAATTTATGATCCGAATTTAGCTGAAGGTAAAAGCTTCATGGCCGGTTTCTATCCGCTTAGCGAAACAATGGTTTCGACTGCGCCGCTGATTCTTTGTGGTCTCTCCGTTGCGTTAGCATTTAAAGCAGGTCTGTTTAATATTGGTGCGCAAGGTCAATTTATTTTCGGTGCCATAGGCGCTTCATACATCGGCTTTAAATTTGAGATGCCAATGGTGATGCATATTCTGGTAGCGACCATTGCCGGCGTTATTTTGGCAGCGTTATGGGGCGGAATCGTGGGCTTGCTTAAAGCTAAAACTGGCGCTCATGAAGTAATTGTGACCATCATGCTTAATTACATCGCCGCAAAATTCCTACTATTTATCTTAAGTACTAAGTATTTCTTGCGGCCAGGGCGCTTAGATCCGATCGCGCCACCGGTAAAAGAGAGC
>JBIILF010000084.1:0-4314 GCA_044232785.1 Candidatus Planktophila sp.
TTGCTTGCGGTGCTTTCCATATTCGCTCTGGCGGAAAACAGTATTTCAATACAACTCCACTTGGTCGCGCAGTAACTGGCACTTTATTAGTACGCGCCATGTTGCAAGATTCAGTTTCAATTTGGGGAGATGGCTCAACTTATAAAGGAAACGACATCGAACGTTTCTATCGCTATGGATTATTAGCTAACCCAAACTTAAAGATTTATAAACCATGGCTTGATACCGATTTCGTAGCCGAACTTGGTGGTCGCAAGGAAATGTCAGAGTGGCTCGTTGCACGTAACCTGCCATATCGCGACAGCACCGAAAAGGCATATTCAACTGATGCCAATATTTTGGGCGCAACTCACGAAGCAAAGAGCCTCGAGCTACTTGATTCTTCGATTGAACTTGTCCAACCAATAATGGGCGTTAAGTTCTGGGATCCTGCGGTAAAGATTGATACTGAAGATGTAACTATTGAATATGCGCAAGGACGTCCAGTTGCAATTAACGGAAAACGTATTGAAGACGTTGTTGAACTGATGAACGAAGTGAATGCAATCGGAGGCCGCCACGGTTTAGGTATGGCTGATCAGATTGAAAACCGCATTATCGAAGCAAAGAGCCGCGGCATTTACGAAGCACCCGGAATGGCGCTGCTATTTATTGCCTACGAACGCTTGATTAGCGCCATTCACAATGAAGACACAATTGCTAATTACCACGCTGAGGGCCGTCGTTTAGGTCGCTTGCTTTACGAAGGTCGTTGGTTTGATCCGCAAGCTCTAATGCTGCGTGAATCACTAACTCGCTGGGTTGCATCTGCCGTTACTGGCACCGTAACAATTCGCTTGCGACGTGGTGATGATTATTCAATCATCAATACCACTGGGCCAGCACTGAGCTACCACCCAGATAAGTTGTCCATGGAGCGCACCGAAGATGCTGCTTTTGGACCAACTGATCGCATTGGCCAATTAACAATGCGTAATTTAGATATTGCCGATACCCGTGCAAAGCTTGAGCTTTACCGTTCCCAAGGCCAACTTGGTGGCGGCGACTTCGACTTAATCAAAGAGATTGGAAACGAATAATGACTCGTACAAAGACTCGTTCAAAGAAGGCAACTTTAATTTCGCTTTCAATATTATTAACTCTTTCTACACTAACCGGATGCGGAGAAAAATCAGTGTCTAACGATGCAACAGCAACAAACCCAGCAGTTTCAGGCGCAGCAGGTAGCAAGCCAGTAATTGGCGCACCAGAAGGTGCAGCGCCAACAACACTTGTTACAAATGACATCATCGTTGGAACTGGTAAGGAAGCAGTTGCGACATCAACGCTAACTGTTCATTACACGCTAATGGCTTGGTCAACTGGTCAAGTAGTTGAGTCATCATGGGATGGCGGCTCACCTGCAACATTCCCATTGTCTGGCGTCATCGTAGGTTGGCAGCAAGGAATTCCAGGAATGAAAGAAGGCGGACGTCGCTTGCTAGTTATTCCTGCTGAACTCGGTTACGGCGCTGCCGGTGGTGGACCAATTGGTCCAAATGAAACTTTAATTTTCGTCGTTGACGTTATTTCAGTTTCTTAAAAACCACTTAACCTTTAAAGGTACGACCTCGCTCAAGCGGGGCGGGCCAACTGATCATTTCCTTGAGTTCTTCAGCGGCAGCCATAGCCCAGCGTGGATTTCTAATCATCGCGCGTGCCAAGAAAACCGCATCAGCTTTATTCGAATTAATGATTTCTTGCGCTTGATGTGGGTCGGTAATAGCACCAACTGCTGCAACCGCAATATCTGATTCAACTTTGATTGCTTGAGCAAACGGCACTTGATAGCCAGGCACTGGCTTAATTGGCGCGTTATGTAAGTTGCCACCAGATGAAACATCGATTAAATCAACGCCTATTTCCTTCAACTGCTTGCAGAGTTCAACTGAATCAATGATCTGCCAACCTTCATCGGTCCAGTCTGAGGCTGAAATACGAATAAATAGCGGAGTTGAATCCGGAATCGCACCACGAACCGCTTTAGCAACTTCCATTAAGAAGCGAATTCTGTTTTCAAATGAGCCACCGTATTCATCGGTGCGCAAGTTCGAAAGAGGTGAGTAAAACTGATGCAGTAAATAACCATGTGCCGCGTGAATTTCAATTACATCGAAACCGGCTTTAATCGCATTCTTCGCGGCCTGCGCAAAATCTTTAACAAGTTGATGTATTTGCGGAACCGTTAGCGCTAATGGCTCGGGCATACCATGATAAGCCTGTGCTGAAGCTGATGAAGTTGTCCAGCCACCTTCGGCCGCAGTTGCAATTAAGTGATCATCAGTTGGTCGCATAGTTGAACCTTTACGGCCGGCGTGAGCTAATTGAATTCCCATTGCCACACCTTGTGAATGTGCAAAATCATTTATTTTTTTAAAAGCAGCAACTTGTGCTTCGTTATATATTCCCGGGCAAGCAATTGAGATGCGACCTTCAGGAACAACACCAGTAGCTTCGGCCATAATCAAACCTGGTTCGCCAGTAGCAAATGCGCCTAGGTGCGCCATGTGCCAATCGCCTATAACGCCATCGGTTGCCGAGTACTGACACATCGGGCTTACCCAGACGCGGTTCCTCATTGTTAGGCCACGAAGTGTGATCGGGTCAAATAAGTTAGTCATGCTTGAATGCTATGACGTAATCACCGATTTCGCTTAGTTCCGCGTGATTTCACTTATGATTTAGGACATGCGTAAGCCCCGATGGCTCCTAGTTGTAGCGCTCTTTGCCTCTTTGTTAGTCGTACCCCAAACTGCTAGCGCAGGCGGAGGCTGCTCTTCTGAAGAGTCATATTTTTCAAATAGTCGACCTAAGTCGGGTGACACATTCGAAGCAGTGTCTAAATACTGGATTAACGATATGGCTGAAGAATGGTACTTGGACCCAGAGTATGCGCCAGTTTTCTATATTGACGATGAAGTTCCAGAGTTAACAGTCAAGACGAAATTTGTAGAAGTTGATTCAAACAACTTAGCGGTATTCAAGGCCACGGTGAGAATTCCATTATCTATTCAAGGAAACCGCCGCTTTACTTCAATCGTATATAACATCTGCGGAGCCGAGATGTATGAAAGATATGGCGGACGAGAAGGACCAACTTTAGTTATTTGGAATGACCAGCAGAGTAAAGACTCATGCTATATAGATAATCTGGATATCAATCCTCGTAAAGTCACTGCTAATCAAGAACTTTTAGTTACATTTTTTCTGAACTTTACTGGCACTGTTGGTGAACCATTTGTGGAAGCAAGGTATTTAGACCAGATCATTAAAGTTCAAGCAACTAAACTGCAGGAAATTGGTTCTACCCGCCAATATGAGGCAACTTTAAAATTTGAAAAGCCGGTCCTTTACAACCAAATGGTTTTTGCGCGAGCTGTAGTACCTAAGTTATGTTCGGGACTTGGTGATCGGGAAGTTATTTTCACGAAAGTTATGTTTGGCGAGCGAGAGGAATACACCTCTGAGGTAATTGAACATGGCAAAGTGACACTACTTGGAGTCGCTGGTATCTGCTCTAAGTTAAATGAGAAAACTATTGTTTTCGAAACAAGCACCAAGTCAATTGAACTTACCTGTTTTAATCACACTGGTAAAGTATTAACTTGGGTCTCTCCTGAGATACTCGCGAATATAGAAGCTGAGATTGCAGAGCTGAAAAAGAAGCCTTGTAAATTTGGTTCGGGGATGACTAATAACCTTGGAAAGTTTATCTGTGGACCTCGCGATGGTGCTTTCTACTACATGAGTGAAGAAGAATTCAAAGTTGCAGTTGTAAAAGCTGAAGAAGAAGCAAATGCTAAAGCTAAAGCCGAGTCCGATGCCAAGATCAAAGCCGAAGCTGATGCTAAAGCTAAAGCCGATGCGATTGCGGCTGCAAAAAAGAAAATCACAATCACTTGCGTAAAAGGAAAACTGACGAAGAAGGTCACAGCTGTTTCCCCAAAGTGTCCATCCGGTTATAAAAAGAAATAGCCAACAATCCGTCTTATGGCAGGCAGTGCTAAAGGCTCATTTCGCTAAGTTGCTGAATAAGAAGAGATTGCGCAGTTAGCTGGCCACCCGGAACCAGCGAATTTCAACCTATGGCTCAGTTTCAGCTGATCGCGAGGCCATCTCGCGCCGTGCTAACGTTAAGCAATTGTTTCCGGGGTCGGTGTAATTCCGAGCCGGCAGTGAAAGTCTGCGACCCGATCGCATCCAGCGCTCGGTGGACTTGGTGTAATTCCAAGACCGACGGTTAAAGTCCGGATGAGAGGAAACATAATTTAGGTG
>JBIILF010000085.1:0-4301 GCA_044232785.1 Candidatus Planktophila sp.
CGCGGCGTCGGAGAAAGCGCGCCGATTAAATGTTTAACGGATAGCGAAACTGATGCAAACTTTTCAGCAGATCCCAAGCCAGATAACGCTGCCGAACTTGCTCTATTAATTAGCGATACTAGTGATTTCTTTGCTAAGTGTGCCGAGCGAAGTAACGGAATTATGCACTACGGAACTTTGGATAGCGCTCGCGATATGGATATTTTGCGATCAGCGCTAGACGATAAGAAATTAAATTTCTTAGGTAAATCCTACGGAACTTATCTTGGAACGCTCTATGCAAAATTATTTCCTGAAACAGTAGGTCGATTTGTTTTAGATGGCGCAGTGGACCCAAATAGTAGTAATCGTGAAGCGGTATTAGGGCAAGCAATCGGATTTGATTTAGCACTTGAAGCTTTTATTTCAGATTGCCTAAAATTCTCTGATTGCTCGCTCTCAGGTAATTTAGATGATGCTCGAACACAAGTAGTGAAATTGTTTAAGGAGACTTCGCAAAAACCTTTGAAGAGTGAATCTGGTCGTTTGGTTACCGAAGGCTTAGTAGTTTTAGGTACCGCATCCGCACTTTATGACAGCGCTTCAGACTGGCCAGTTCTAAGAAAAGCTTTCCAAGAAGCGGCTTTAGGTAATGGAGATACTTTCTTAAAGCTGGCTGATCAATATGCTGGCCGAGCCGAAGATGGTAAATATTTAAGTAATGAGAATGACGCACTTCCAGTTATTGATTGCCTAGATCATCCAGAAGTATCTTCACTCGCAAAAATTAAAGAAGGCACGATTGAATTTATTGGAAAAGCGCCAGTCTTCGGTCCGTACTTGGCTTATTCAGAGATAACTTGCCGTTACTTTCCAAATTTAAATGAAGTAACTCAAATAAAGATTGAGAAATTAGAGACCGCCCCGATTTTGATTATTGGCACCACTCGAGATCCTGCGACCCCCTATAAATGGGCGCAATCGCTAAGTAAGATTTTCCAAAGTTCAGTTTTAATTACTCTTGATGGGGATGGACATACTGGGCATGGGCGAGGTTCCACTTGTGTTGATTCAGCGGTGGATCGCTACCTTTTGACGGGAGTTACGCCTAGATCAGAGCTTTTCTGCGCCAAATAGTCAGATATGGCACTCACCTACCGCCCAGATAATTCTCAGGAAAACCGAGTTAAGTGTCCGTATGAATCGAGTATCTGTACGCAAGTTCAGCGCCGCGGGCACTGACTGGGCCGCACTCCTAGCCGGATGGGGTTTGGGTCTAACGATTGCACTTGAGCTAACCACAATGCGCAAATCAGATATTTCATCGTTCTATCCAATTTTGCAAACGGTTTCTCGTTTTGCAGCTTTGATCGGAACCTACTTTGCGCTACTTGGAATTTTGTTAGTCGCACGAATTCCCTGGGTTGAGCGCGGGGTAGGTCACGATCGCTTAGTAACTTGGCACCGCAAACTTGGACCTTGGTCTCTATATTTAATTGCTTATCACGTAGCGATGATCACAGTTGGTTATGCCGGCCAATTCCAAGAGAAACTAATTAGTGAATTTTGGAGCATCATGACAACTTTTAGTTGGATGTGGGCAGCGCTAGCTGGATTTATTTTTATGATTACCGCAGGTGTGACTTCATACAAAAAAGCTCGAGCAAAATTAAGTTACGAGACTTGGTGGGTAATTCATACTTCAACTTATGCTGCGATCGCACTTTCATTTATGCATCAAATATTAAATGGTCCGATGTTTATCGGCCACCCACTAAATAGGGGATTCTGGATATTTCTTTACTTCGGAATGGTATTCAGTATTGTTTATTGGCGTTTTGGTATTCCGATATCTCGATCACTACGTCACGGACTTCGGGTTGATCGCGTCGTAGAAGAAGCTCCCGGAATTATTTCAGTAATTATGCGTGGTCGAAACTTAGAAAAACTTGCGGCACAAGGTGGTCAATTCTTCGGCTGGCGATTCTTGGCAAAAGGACATGCACTTGTTTCACATCCATATTCGCTATCAGCTGCGCCCACAGCACATTACCTGCGAATCACGGTTAAGGATTTGGGCGATCACTCACGTTCGGTGGCAGATTTAAAATCTGGAACTAGAGTATTTATGGAAGGACCATACGGTGCTTTTACCGCCGGTCGAGCTGCTCGCAAACATGTAGTTTTAATCGGTGGTGGCGTTGGAATCACGCCAGTGCGTGCCTTGATGGAAGAGTTTCGTGGCAGCGTGCAGTTAGATGTTATTGCCCGTGCTTCCAAGCTTGAAGATCTGGTTTTGCATAAAGAAATGGATTACTTAGCCGCCCAATCTGAAGGCACAATCAGAGTTCACTACCTGGTGGGTTCTCGCAAAATCCATCCCATGGATGCAAAAACACTTAAAGCGTTAATCCCCAGTTTTGCTGATTCAGATATTTATATCTGCGGCCCAGCACCTCTGGTAGATGCGGTCCGCCAAGCGGCCGAAGATCTAGGGGTACCAAAGAATAGATTCCATGATGAAGCATTTGCTTTTCACTCTGAATAACGGAAGGAAACTACAAAGATGAAACGATTTCTTTTAATCGCCGCCGGAACTGTCGGCGGTCTCGGCGCAGTTCTTTCCATAACTCCACCACAATTAGGTGCAGCAGATCTTGGCCTTGGTTTAGAGATGGGAACGCTAACAACACCAGATGCAACGGTTTCAACTCCAGTGGCTGCGCCAGCACCTGTTCAGGCACCAGCAACAACTCCAGCCGCACCCGTTACCAATTCAATCGATGGAACTTTCTCTGGTCCAGTTGTAGATGTCAGTTACGGAAATGTCCAAGTTCAAATAACTGTCACAAATGGAAAGATCACTGATGCACAGGCACTTATTGCGCCAACTGGGAAGAATGATAAGTACACCAGAAAAGCGTTACCGGGTCTAAAGCAGCAAACTCTGGCTGCGCAGTCAACAAATATTCAAGGCGTATCTGGTGCAAGTTATACAACTTATGGCTGGCGCAAATCACTACAAGGTGCGATGGTTAAAGCTGGGCTTTAAAAAATGCGTACTAAACACGAAATCCAAGTTTGGGGTACCGTCTTATACATAGACGTGACAAGTGCGGTAAATATGGAGCCAGCAATAACCAAGGTAAATCAATATGTTCAGCAAGTCGACGAGGTTTTCTCTACCTATAAAGCGAGTTCAGCAATTTCGCGATTACGTCGTGGTGAGATAACTATTGGGGAGTGCGAAGCTGAAGTAATTGAAGTTTGGAATCTATGTAATTTCGTTAAAGATATAACTGTCGGCGCCTTTGATCCCTGGGCAGTTGATGGCGGCTTTGATCCATCTGGCCTAGTAAAAGGTTGGGCAGCTGATAAATGCGCACAAATCTTGCAAGCTGCCGGTGCCGAACATATTCAAGTAAATGCGGCAGGCGATTTATCGTTACGAGGCGGATTTACCCCAGATAAACCTTGGACAATTGGGGTGGTTAATCCTGATAATCGGTTAGAGATATTACAAACTTTTGAAATTCGAGATGGCGCAATTGCAACTAGCGGAAATTATGAGCGTGGAGCACATATCAGCGATCCGCACACAGGCATGATCGCAATTGGCGCTAAATCTGCCACAGTTCTTGGCCCGAATGGCGCGATTACTGATGCGTTAGCCACTGCTCTCATGGTTGATGGCCGCGATGGCGCAGTTTGGTTCACATCTGAAGAGTTATCAGAGTATTCAGCTTGGGTAATTGATCGTCACGAGAATGTCGCTTGGAGCATTGGCCCGGCCACAACATAATTAAGCCATGGTCGAAACTACTGGTGGATTTACGAGTGCGGGTTTGCAGCTAGAAGCTGAGACTCTTTTGCTTCCATCTCTTTCGCAGAGTGAAGCGATTGAGATTGGCGAGATCGCACATCAATTAGGACGCGATCGAGCACTTGCCATCACAATTGAAGTGCAATTAGGGAAGTGGCCAGTTTTTCATGTTGCACTCCCTGGCACTAAACCAGAGAACGATAATTGGATTGCCCGCAAAGCTCGAGTAGTTCATGCAACTGGAAACTCAACAATGCGCGAGCGAGTATTTGCTGAAGAAAATTCCTTTGATTGGTATGTAAAGCACGAATTATCCGAGGAATTGCATGCAATTCATGGTGGTGGATTGCCACTTAATGTGAACGGATTAGGATTAGCAGGAGTATTACTAATTAGTGGTTTACCTCAAGTCCAAGATCATTTACTTGGAGTCGAAGTAATAGCTGAATTCTTAGCGCGAAAAGGTGAGCAGCAATGAGTATCTGGGTATGCGGTGAAG
>JBIILF010000086.1:0-4298 GCA_044232785.1 Candidatus Planktophila sp.
CTTTTGTCGCTTCGATGCCGTAGTTTGAAATAATTTCCCAATGCTTCGGGGCAATTGTGCTGATCTTGAAAGTTGCTTTCTGATCAGGTTGATCAAAGCAGGCATACATGCGACGAGCATCGCCAGTTTCGAATTGGGTATATAGATAAACCTCGTCATCGGCTGGATCAACGAAGCGGTGCAAACCTTCGCCAGAGTTTGAGTAAACGCCATCGTGTTCGATTTCAAGCACGTTATCGGCCGCAATTGCTGGCAAGTAAACAGTTTCGCCATCGAACTTCGGATCAAACTCAACGCCATTTAACTTGGCGGAGTAAACCTTGGTTCCGACGCAGTCAATAAAAGTGGTCGCACCTGGCTTTAAGCCAGCAAATTTAACCGTGGTCTTTACGCGGAAATTTTCAGCACCGGTCGTAAGGTCAAGGTCGATTACATAACTGGCAACCTTGAGAATGGCTGAACGTTCAGCGGCTTCGATCTGGGTGATATTTGTACCTGGCACAACGACTCCTTATATATAGCCAGATCTACTTCTCTGGCTCCCGATTGGGGTTCGTAATCTAAGCATGAAAGAGTGCCCTAATGGAAAGCAGAGCGGTCAGGTCTTACAAGTTACGCGGGCGCCGGATCACCGAGGGCCAGCAAGAGGCTTGGGATCGCCTATGGCCGATTTATGGCATCGAATTTGCTGAGCAGAAAATTGATCTAGCTAAAGTTTTTCCTGATTCCAAACGAGTCATTATGGAAATCGGATTCGGCATGGGCGAGGCCACTGCGCAAATAGCAGCCGCAGATCCCACAACTGGTTACTTAGCTGTCGAAGTTCATCGCCCTGGAATCGGCAAATTACTTTTGCGAGTTGAAGAAGGTGCGTTAAAGAATGTTCGCGCTATCGAAGGTGATGCTTTTGAAGTATTCGAAGCGATGATTGCAGATAGCTCACTAGATGGCGTACATCTTTTCTTTCCCGACCCTTGGCCAAAAGCTCGTCACTTCAAACGACGTATTGTTAATCAAGAATTTATTGCAGCGGTCGCGGCAAAATTAAAACCCGGCGCCTTCTTTCATATCGCAACTGATTGGCAACCATATGCCCAATGGATCGCGGAAGAATTTACTAAGCAAACTTTATTTATTGGGGGAGAAGTCGATCGCCCGCAATGGCGACCACTAACTCGGTTTGAAGATCAAGGCATAAATAAAGAGCACCCAGTTGCTGACTTTAGATTTATAAAGAAGTAATTACTTTATTTCGCCAGTTGTCTCGAAGTTGCTCATTTGATTAATGCGACGGATATGTCGCTCATCGCCGCTAAATGGTGTGGCTAGAAAAGCATCAATAAATGATTGGCAATCTTCAATTGAATGTAAACGTCCACCAACTGAAATCACATTTGCATTGTTATGTTCGCGAGCAAGTTTGGCAGTCTCTAAACTCCAGACTAGCGCCGCTCTAACGCCGTTAACTTTGTTTGCCGCCATTTGTTCACCATTGCCAGAACCTCCAATAACAATGCCAAACGAGCCTGATTCAGCAGCTGTAGCTTGCGCGGCAGGAATACAAAAGACTGGGTAATCATCAAGAGCGTCATATTCAAAAGGGCCGTGATCTTTAACTTCGTGGCCTTTGCCAGTTAAGTAATCCGATAAAGCATTCTTTAACTCAAGTCCGGCATGGTCACTTCCGATATGAATGCGCATGACCGAATCTAATCATGAGAAAACCCGCCACCGATGTTTCTGGTGACGGGTTTTCTGCCCTACGGAAGGAGGATCTATGTCTTAGAAAATTTCCTTACTTAGCGATTAAGCCTTGTAAGAAGCAGTTGTGCCTGATGTAGTTCCAGCAGCAGGAGGAGTCATCCCACCCTTTGGGCCATGTCCGCCCTTGCCACCTTTACCGCCTTTGTGGTCGCCCATTCCTGTACCACCTTTACCGCCTTTGTGGTCGCCCATTCCTGTACCACCTTTACCGCCTTTGTCGCCCTTGCCACCTTTGTGATCGCCCATTCCTGGACCACCTTTAGGTCCACGAACTGAATCAACACCAGCAGTTACGCGAGCAACTAGACCAGCTTTTAAAGTTGTTGCTTTTGCAGCAGTTAACTTTCCAGCAACAACATCAGCATCAATGTGCTTGGTGTGTTCTGCAACGATAAGTGCAATTAGATCTGCTTTCTTAGCACCGGCAATTGCTCCCAATGTTTCACCAGCAGTTAAACGAGTTTTGATGACGGCCGCATCAACACCAATTGTCTTTGCTACAAGTGCTTCAAAGGCTGCACGTTCTGCATCATGAGCCGCACGCTGTGCATCATGAGCTGCAATTTCTGCAGCTGTCTTTGGGCCTCTGTCATGAGCCGAAGCTGTTGCGGCTACACCTAGAGATAAAGCTGCGGCAGTTATTGCTGCTACAACAATTTTTTTCTTAGAAACCATTTGAATGGTCCTTTCCACGAACTTGCATGTTTGCCAATAACCCCACGTCATCGACTAGTCGTAACTAACTACCTGAAGGTTAGAAAGTTAGCCCATTTTCCTGAGAACGCGGTTAGAGTTTTTAAGCATATGCCTAGGGTCGCGACCTCGCATTTAGAGCTTTCATGATGGGTATTCGTTATATCTGAAGCTGCTCATCACTCTCAAACTGGGATTACCCAACCAGACTGGAGTCGCCGTCTATGGATATCAAAGGAAAGTCGCTTCTTGTAAGAATCATTTCAATCGCACTCATTGCCTGTTTACCGATGGCAAGTGCCGATGCAAGAGTGAAGCCAAAAGCCGCAGGAAGAACTGCCGCATCGATACCAAACACATTATTAAGTGGAACCGGAAAGCCTTCAAATACCGTGGGAATTGATGGCGATTATTTTATTGATATCAAGAATTTAAATATCTATGGACCGAAGATGAAAAAGAAATGGCCTGCCGCAGTAAGTTTAAAAGGCTCAGATGGAACTGATGGAAAAAGTGGTAATGATGGAAAGACATTTACCAATGCATCAACTGTTGCCGGACCAAGTGGCGCACAAGGCCTTCGCGGAGCTCCAGGAAATGACGGTGCAAAAGGTGAACAAGGTTCACGCGGTGAAGTTGGTGCAACAGGTGCGCAAGGTCCGGCTGGTAGCGGAGCAACAGGTGCGCAAGGTCCATCAGGAATTGCAGGAACAACAGGAAGTGTTGGCGCAACTGGCGCGACAGGATCGCAAGGTGCAGCAGGTAGTGGAGCAACAGGAGCACAAGGTCCGTCAGGAATTGCAGGAGCAACTGGTGCGACCGGAAGTGTTGGTGCAACTGGTGCGACCGGAAGTGTTGGTGCAACTGGAACAACAGGACCTCAAGGCCCAACTGGTCCTACTGGTTTAACTGGCGCACAAGGTACTTCGGGTGCAGCTGGTTCAGTTGGAACAACCGGCACAACTGGATCCGTTGGTCCTCAGGGATCCACTGGTTCTACTGGCCCTCAAGGTGAAAATGGATTTTCACAAGTATCAACTAATTCTATTTCAGCTTGGAGTTTGAGTTCTAGTACTCCTGGAACGCCATCCGATTCTTCTTCATTTGGAACACTAGCAATTGGAAAAACTTATGTCATAGATATTGCCGTTCATGGTGTTTCGACAAAAACTTCAGGAATTTTTACAGCTGAATTACTTACAAGTTCTTCTCCAACGTACTTTGTAACCGAACTTTCAGTGGGAGAGGCAAACGTATATTCCAGCGGTTCTTCTGCACATACTTATAGTTTTATCCTTCATGGCGTAATAACAGTTGGAGCAGAAATAACTTCATTGGTTGTAAGAGTTAAAGATGGTGGAGGCCATACAGGGGCTCAACCCTTGTCTCTGAGTGGTCTAGCAATATTCATAATGGTCGGATCCGTCGGATAAAAAGAGGAAGAACTACGCGGAAAGAGCCCTATAAATCTGAGCAGAAATGCTTGGAGCGGGTGACCGGGATCGAACCGGCATGGCCAGCTTGGAAGGCTGGGGCTCTACCATTGAGCTACACCCGCATGCGGTGTGACCGCTAGCGTACGGGGTCAGGGTATCGGCTCGGTAATCAGAGTACAAAAATTCCTCTAGACTTCCGACTTACGCCTCGGGGCGTAGCGTAGTGGCTAGCGCGCCTGCTTTGGGAGCAGGAGATCGGGAGTTCGAATCTCCCCGCCCCGACCAGAAGTACTTAAGTAAACGGTCATCAATTTCTATAAGGAGCAATCTGTGAAGAGCTCGGTCGAGACACTTTCACCTACCCGAGTACGACTAGATATTGAAGTCGAGTTCGCAGAGTTAAAA
>JBIILF010000087.1:0-4281 GCA_044232785.1 Candidatus Planktophila sp.
GTCTCTGCGGAGATGCCCACCATCATCACTTAGTCTGCAAAGGCTGCGGCGATACCGTTGAAATTGAAGGTGGCGCAATCGAGAAGTGGGCTAAAACAATGGCTGAAGAATTTGGCTTTCGCGAAGTCGGTCATACCGCTGAGATATTTGGCCTCTGCAGCAAGTGCTGAAGAAGCTACGCCTTACCGAATCTGCGATCTCTAGTTGAATATTCCTCAATAGCTCGCCACAAAGTTTTGCGATCAACATCTGGCCACAAGACATCAAGAAACACAAACTCGGCATAGACCGATTGCCAAGGCAAGAAATTGCTGGTGCGTTGCTCACCTGAAGAACGTAAGAATAAATCCACATCACTCATCTTGGGTTGGTTTAAATACTTAGCAAAAGTTTTTTCAGTAATTGCATCTGCCTTAACTTTGCCGCGCTTCACATCGCGAGCTAGTTCAGTAGCTGCATCAACGATCTCAGAGCGGCCGCCATAGTTAACACACATATTTAAAGTTAAAGTCTTGTTCTTAGCGGTTAACTCTTGCGCTTCTTCTAGCTCGTTGATCACGCTCTGCCAGAGTCGCTTTGGCCGGCCTACCCAACGAATGCGAACGCCCATCTCATTCATTTGATCACGGCGGCGGCGAATTACATCGCGATTAAAACCCATTAAGAATTTAACTTCTTCGGGTGAGCGACGCCAGTTCTCGGTGCTGAACGCGTAAGCGCTGATCTCTTTAACACCATATTCAATTGCGCCTTCAACCACATCAAATAGGGCTGCTTCGCCTGCTTCATGGCCAGCCGTGCGGGGCAAGCCGCGCTTCTTAGCCCAGCGGCCATTGCCATCCATCACGATTGCTACGTGATTAGGAATTTGAATCTTGCTCATACGCGCTCCACCATTGGCATGCTACGCAAGCCACGTTCTAAGTGCCAGTGTAGGTAGGCGGTAATTAAGCCATTTGCTTCGCGGCGATTACGAAGTTCACTTGCACTCGCACTCTCCCAATCGCCCGACAACAGATCACCCATAAGTTTTAGTGTTTCAACTGCTGGGGTCGCTGAAGCTGATGGTCGACAATCTAAACAAACTGAACCGCCGCCAACTAAGGAGAAGTAGCGGTGTGGTCCTTCTTTTTCACAACGCGAACAGTTAGTCATTGAAGGTGCGTATCCCCCGATGGCAAGTGAGCGCAGTAAGAAAGCATCAAGAATTAGCGATGAGTCATAACGCTTTTCGGCTAAAACTTTTAGCGCACCGACGACCAAGTTAAATTCTTGTAGCGCTGGTTCACGCTCTTGCGGAGTAAAGCGTTCGGTAGTTTCCAGAATCGCAGAGGCAATGGTCCAGCGCTGATAATCATTGGCTAGCTCTTCGCCATAGTTAGCAATCGCTTCAACTTGGGTAACAGTGTCGAAGGTTTTGCCAATATGTAACTGAATATCAACATGGCTACCGGGTTCAAGGCGGGCACCAAATTTAGACATGGTGCGACGAACACCTTTTGCCACACCGCGCACACGACCATGTTCGCGAGTGAGCATGGTGATGATGCGATCGGCTTCACCCAATTTCTGGGTGCGCAGAATTAACGCTTCATCACGGTAGAGGCTCACGTGCTTACGCTAATGGGAAGAGTTAGCGAATAGCGCGATTGATCGCCGAAACCACGGCTTTTAGTGAGGCGGTGGTGGTATTTGGATCAATTCCCACGCCCCAGAAAACATCGCCTTCAATTGCGCACTCTAGATAGGCAGCAGCTGATGCATCGCCACCTGCACTTAGTGCATGCTCGTAATAATCAAGAACTCGAACATCGACGCCATAGGCCTGCAAAATATTGCAGAAGGCGGCAATTGGGCCATTGCCTTCGCCACTTAGTTCTACTAATTGACCGCGATCTAATATTGAAATCGATAACTGCACATCTTCATCAAGGACAGATGTTTGTGACAACCCTTTTAGGCGGAAACGGCCCCATTTTTTATCGTCATTAGCAGTTGGTAGATATTCATCTTCGAATACCTGCCACATCGCATCGCCAGTAATTTCGCCACCTTCAGTATCAGTCTTTTGCTGTACAACTTTTGAGAACTCAATCTGCAGACGACGAGGCAAATCAAGATGATGTTCGTTCTTCATCAAGTAAGCAACGCCGCCCTTGCCAGATTGTGAGTTAACCCGAATCACAGCTTCGTAGGTGCGACCAATATCTAGTGGATCAATTGGTAAGTACGGAACTGCCCAAGTGAAATCTTTAACTTCTTTGCCAGCAGCTTTGGCATCGATTGCTAAATGATCAAAGCCTTTCTTAATGGCATCTTGGTGTGACCCAGAGAAAGCGGTGAAAACTAAATCGCCGCCGTAAGGATGACGCTCTGGCACGCGAAGTTGATTGGCATATTCAACAGTGCGACGAGTTTCATCAAGATCTGAGAAATCAATCATTGGGTCAATGCCATGGCTAACCAAGTTCATGCCCAGGGTCACTAAACAAACATTGCCGGTGCGCTCGCCGTTACCAAACAAAGTACCTTCAATGCGATCAGCACCTGCTAAATAACCCAATTCAGCTGCTGCAACGCCTGTGCCACGGTCATTATGTGGGTGCAGCGAAACAATCACGCTATCGCGATTATCAAGATGACGGCACATCCACTCGATCGAATCGGCATAAACATTAGGAGTTGCCATTTCAACGGTCGCTGGCAAGTTCATAATGGTTTTCCATTCTGGCGTTGGTTTCCAGATGGCATTTACTGCATTGCAAACTTCCACTGCGAATTCTAGTTCAGTGCCAGTGTATGACTCGGGGCTATATTCAAAAGAAACCTTGGTGCCCGGAACTTTGGCAACTTGGTCTAAGCAATATTGCGCTGCATCTGTAGCAATCTTTTTGATGCCAGCTTTATCTTGCCCAAAAACTACGCGTCGTTGCAAAGTTGAAGTCGAGTTGTAAAGGTGAACGATTGCTTGCTTGGCGCCCTTGATAGATTCAAAGGTGCGATCAATTAAAGTTTCGCGAGCTTGGGTTAAAACCTGAATCACCACATCATCTGGAATCAAGCCATCTTCAATAATCTTGCGCACGAAATCAAAATCGGTCTGGCTAGCACTTGGGAAACCAACTTCGATTTCTTTGTAGCCCATTGCAACAAGCAACTTAAACATCGCTAACTTGCGCGGGGTGTCCATTGGATCAATCAGAGCTTGATTGCCATCGCGAAGATCAACTGAACACCATTTTGGTGCGACTTTAATCTGCTTAGTTGGCCAAGTGCGATCGGTTAAATCAACTGGGATGAAGGATGAATAGCGATGCACTGGCATCGTTGAAGGTTTTTGATTTGGAAAGTTCATTTTTAACTCCTACTTTGTTTTGGTTTGAGGACTGGTTGAACCGGTACGACAAACCCCGCGGCGAGGGGACCGGTTACTTGTCCCCGCCACGGCGGCTAAGTAGGAGCGCCTGTTGAAAGGCTGACTTTGACATGGCTAAAGGGTAACCCTTTAACGCTCAACCCAGCAAGTTACAGAACTGGCAGGTACCGATCTAGTTCGAATGCGGTTACTTGGCGGCGGTATTCCTGCCATTCTGCGCGTTTATTGCGAAGGACAAATTCAAAAACATCAGCACCCAGAGTTTCGCGAACGAGATCTGATTTTTCCATCTCAATAATCGCTTCATTTAAATTACTGGGTAGTGGGCGCACATCGGTTGAATCAGCTGGCGCTAATTCATAACCCTCTTCAACGCCTTTTAAACCTGCGGCAAGCATTACGGCATATGCCAAATATGGATTACAGGAAGAATCTGGGGAACGGAATTCAATGCGAGTTGAGTTTTCTTTCTTTGGTTTGTACATCGGCACGCGAACTAACGAACCACGAGCACTTGGCCCCCAGTTAGCAACAGCCGGTGCTTCGCCACCACCATGTAAACGCTTGTATGAATTAACCCATTGATTAGTAATCAAAGTTATTTCAGGTGCGTGCTTTAACAAGCCAGCGATAAATGAGCGTCCAACTTTGGAAAGATTTAATTCAGCGGTTGCATCAAAGAAAGCATTCTCTTCACCTTTAAAGAGCGAGACGTGAGTATGCATTCCGCTTCCAGGATGTTCAGTAAATGGCTTTGGCATGAAACTAGCGTGGAAACCTTGCTCTAGCGCAACTTCCTTGATCACATGGCGGAAGGTCATGATGTTATCTGCAGTGCTTAACGCATCGGCATACCGGAGATCAATTTCCTGTTGACCAGGTGCGCCTTCGTGATGCGAAAACTC
>JBIILF010000088.1:0-4279 GCA_044232785.1 Candidatus Planktophila sp.
ATTGGCGCACAGCAGGCCTTTACCGCGACTCTTTCTGGCGTGCTCAGTAATTCAGTAAGTCTAGTTTTAGTAATCGGAGCGATGCTAGTTCTCTCTTGGCAGATCACCATAGTTTCACTCTTACTTTTACCGCTTTTTCTAGTCCCAACTAAATGGGTTGGAAAGAAGTTGCAGTCGCTTACGAGAGATTCGTTTAATTTAAATGCTGAGATGTCATCAACTATGACTGAGCGTTTTAATGTCTCTGGTGCCATGTTGGTCTCGCTTTACGGCCGACAGAGCGATGAAAAAAGTTATTTCCGTTCCCGTGCTCGCAAAGTGGCAGATATTGGCATTGAGATCGCGCTACTAAACCGAATTTTCTTCATCGCACTTACCAGTATTGCTGCAGTAGCTACTGCGATTGCTTATGGAATTGGCGGACACCTGGCAATTGATGGCACCGTAACTGTCGGGACGTTATTAGCGATAACGGCGTTGTTAGCTCGCCTCTACGGACCACTTACTGCGCTCTCAAACGTGCGTATTGATGTTATGACAGCGTTAGTTTCCTTTGAGCGAATCTTTGAAGTTTTGGATCTAGCGCCAATGGTGCAAGATCGCCCGAACGCAAAAGAACTAGTTGGTAAAGATTTCGCAGTCGAATTCAAAAACGTTTCCTTTTCCTATCCAAAAGCTGAAGAAATTTCGCTTTCATCCCTTGAATCAGTGGCAAAACCTGAGACTGTCGAAAGTGGCGTTGTTTTAAATGGCCTAACTTTCACAGCCAAGTCAGGAACTATGACTGCATTGGTTGGTCCATCGGGTGCAGGAAAGACCACAATTAGCGCGCTAGTTCCGCGCCTTTACGATGTGACGACCGGATCAATTGAGGTTGGTGGTTTTGATATTCGAGATCTAACTATTAAATCACTGCGCGAAAATATTGGCGTGGTGATGCAAGATGCACACCTCTTCCACGACACGATCGGTGAGAATTTGCGTTACGCAAAACCAGATGCGACAGAGGCCGAGATGCAGGCAGCTTGCGAAGCTGCCCAGATTTGGTCTTTAGTTTCTTCACTACCAAATGGCTTCGACACAATGGTGGGAGAGCGTGGACATCGTTTATCTGGTGGCGAAAAACAACGCCTTGCAATCGCGCGCTTGCTTCTGAAATCTCCACAAGTAGTAATTCTTGATGAAGCGACTGCGCACTTGGATTCAGAGAACGAGGCACTTGTGCATGCTGCTTTAAGTGCGGCGTTAAAGGGGCGAACCAGTTTGGTTATCGCCCATAGATTAAGCACGGTTCGTGATGCTGATCAGATTTTAGTTCTGGAAAAAGGCGAAATCATCGAACGCGGAACCCACGATGAACTTGTTGCAAAAAATGGTCTATATGCCGAACTTTATAATCGCCAGGATCTATCTGGCTCGGCGGATTAATATCCGGCCATAACCGACTAAACCAGCGAAGAAAACCCACTGCAGGGCGTAAGCCATATGTGGACCATCGCTTAGCTCTGGCAATTGCGCAGTTACAGCAGGCGTTAATTCTGAATTCGATCCGCTTAGCAAATCAAGATAGAAGCCTTCAGTTGCAACTTCATTCTGGGCGTTCCATTTACTGATTAGTCCGCCACCACTTGTCGGCAACGCAAAGAAAGATCCTCGTGGAAGTGAGGTATCCAGACGCAGCCGGCCAGACAATTCGACGATTCCAGTTGGGGTAGTTGGAATTAGCGGTGCAGTGAGCGCATCCTTACCAGCAATGATCCAACCACGATCAACCCAAAACTTTTGGCCTTGGGTATTTACAAAAAGAGTAAGAAATTCGAAGCCATACTTACCTTCAAAATATCGGTTACGAATCAAGATAGTTTTGCTCACCTCAAATGAACCAGTTGTATTTACAGTTCGCCACTCATTTGCTGTGAGATCTGCTTCAGCGCTAGCTAACTGCGCCTCGGGTGCCGCTATATTTTTTTCGATTAAGAAATTCCGTTGATGGCGATCTACGCCTCGGTTATATTGCCACTGCGCAGCCACTAAACAGAGTGCAATTAAAGCAAGCGCAACAACAGATTTGAGAATTGAAAATTTCTCACGTTCGCGCATGAGGGGAGTCTAATCTCTCTAGCAGAATTACGAGATCGAGCGACGCTTCTCTTTGATCACAGACCGACCCGGGATCATTGTTTCGCGACCTGCATTTGCGACAACAACGGCGATATATGGCAAACCAATTGCACCAGCTAGAAAGAACCAGCGAATTGGGCTCGGAGTTACGACAGTCAGAATAAAACAAGCAGTACGGACCATCATCGAGATGAAATATCTTTTTTGACGGGCGCCCTGATCGGAACTAAGGCTCTTTTGAGCGTTGGTTACGTCATAAACTTCATCGGCCATGTGCCAAGAGTAGATGTGTTCTTAGGTTTACGCAGAAGTAACGGGTAACCTTGCCGACTATGAGCGCAATTGCATTGGTCACAGGCGGAAATCGCGGAATCGGTTCTGCAATTGCTAAATCGCTCAAGGCCGCTGGTTACACAGTCATCGTGTCTTATCGTTCAGGTTCGGCCCCAGCAGATTTTGAGTCAGTACAACTAGACGTCACCTCAACCGAGAGCGTTGATGCAGCTTTTGCTCTGATCGAAGAGAAGTGGGGCACACCTGAAATTGTGGTGTGCAATGCCGGCATAACTAAAGACACTTTGTCGATGCGCATGAGCGATGAGGATTTTGCCGACGTTATCGATGCCAATTTAACTGGCGCCTTTCGTACTGCACGACGCGCAACTAAAGGGCTACTAAAGTTAAAACGCGGTCGTCTGATTTTCATCGGCTCGGTAGTCGGGCTCTCAGGTTCGGCCGGACAAGTAAATTACTCTGCGAGCAAAGCTGGTCTAGTCGGAATGGCGCGATCATTTGCTCGTGAATTAGGCAGCCGTGGCATTACCTCGAATGTAGTTGCCCCCGGATTTGTTGAAACTGACATGACAGCCACTTTGGATGAAAAGCGTCGTGATGAAATTGCTAAATCAGTTCCGCTACAACGTTTTTGTTCACCTGAAGAAATCGCCGATGTCGTCACTTTCCTGGCATCACCACAAGCAAGCTATATCACTGGCGCGGTAATTCCAGTTGATGGCGGATTAGGAATGGGGCACTAGCAATGGGAATTCTCGCCGGCAAAAAGATTTTAGTAACAGGGGTATTAACAGATGCTTCAATCGCTTTTCATATTGCTCGGTTAGCACAAGAAGAGGGTGCGACTGTAATTCTTTCTTCTTATGGTCGAGTCATGTCACTAACTACTCGCATTGCTGGCCGACTACCGCAGCCTGCGCCAATTATTGAATTAGATGTAACTAACGATGGTGATCTAGCTGCACTTGAAGCTCGAGTACGCGAACATGTTGATGGCCTCGATGGCGTAGTGCACTCAATTGGTTTTGCGCCAGAGGCAGCTCTTGGTGGAAATTTTCTAAATACCGAATGGGCTGATGTAGCTACTGCGATGCAGGTTTCGGCATATTCATTTAAATCACTAGCAATGGCAACTAGGCCGTTGTTTAATGGTGGCGCATCGATTGTTGGCCTTGATTTTGATGCCACTGTTGCTTGGCCAAAGTATGACTGGATGGGTGTTGCTAAAGCAGCGCTTGAATCTACTTCTCGTTATTTAGCTCGCGATCTGGGGGCTGAAAACATTCGAGTCAACTTAGTTGCAGCAGGCCCAATTAAAACTATGGCTGCGAAATCAATCCCGGGTTTCTCTGATTTCGAAGAGGTCTGGAATTCTCGTTCTCCGTTAGCTTGGGATGTAACTGATCCAGTGCCAGCAGCACAGGCGGTTGTCGCACTCTTATCTGATTGGTTCCCAAAGACCACGGGCGAGATCATTCACGTCGATGGTGGCGTCCACGCGATGGGCTAGTTGGCTTATTCAGGCTCAATTTCGTCTTTGCCCAACCCTCTAGTACCCTTTGCCTCAGACCAGTAGTTCGCTACTGCAAGAGGAGTTACCGCTCCCACCTAAGAATCCTTGAGATTCCTGGTATGTCGTGAGTTCAACTTAGTTGAAGTTATTTCAGCTGCAGTCGGACTCCTTGGCGGTTGCTTATTTTGCATGGCGCGGTTACTGAGCGCGAAGTACCAGCAAACCAAAAGCAAGCCGAATATGAGGAGCAAATATCACAACTGACCCACGTATCAACGATCGAATTCGTACACCCCAAATTCGTTTAATCGGTTACACCGGTGAACAAGTTGGCGTAGTAGATATCGAAGT
>JBIILF010000089.1:0-4266 GCA_044232785.1 Candidatus Planktophila sp.
ATCGAATTTATAGTTGAACCCAAAATGGATAAGGTTCTAGAGAAGCAGATCATCGACAATATAAATGTCACCGCGAAATTTTTTGCTAACGAACGTCCATTAAACGTCCCGTTGCGAATTTGGATTTCAATGTCCGCTGAATTCCAATGGATCTATGACAATGTTAATACTGCTCTACCAGCTGAGCTATTAGATGGTGGCTGGCTAGATATGAAATTAGCGCGAGCCAAGGCCGATCCAGATGGATTTATGGGTGGGGGAGCACCAGGAAATGATAAATCCGGTAAGGCAGTTTTATTCTTTAACGGAACTTCCAAAGCAAACTGGGGCGACGCATTCTGGTCTCAAGTACCTTCTCATGAATTTACTCACGTGGTACAAAGATATGAACTTGGTAACTCAATGGCGCCAATGTTGTGTTGGGTGCGAGAAGGAAATGCAAACTATTACGGTTTCTTGCTGGCAGGACGAAATAGCCAAGCTATGTATCGAAACTTCTGGCTTCAAGCACTTTCCCGTATTTCAACTCTTGGCGAAGATCCTGACTTTCAATCGAGATCTGCTTCTTACTGGGCCGACTTTTTCGTTCAAAGTGAAAAGAAAAAGGGCTGGGAATGTGACCCATGGATAAATTACATTCTAGGTTCGATGGCATTTCAGTATCTTGCTGGAACATATGGAAATGATGCGATACAAAGTTTTTATCTTGGACTGAAAGACTCATGGATGGGAGTTTGCGACTACCCAGTTAGCCAAGAAGGGCTTACCTGCTCCGCGTGGAAGGGTGTATTTAAGAAAACATTTGGAATTACACCTGAAGCGGCCTATCCGAAATTTGGCCAATTCATATACGACGAAATTAAGTGGGCAAAAGGCAAACAGGTACTTTGGGATAAAGAGGCGTTAAAAATCGCACCAATTCCTACCAATTAGCTGGCTGTTCATCAGCTGATGAAGATTTCCCTAGTGATTATTAGATGCAGTTCGGTTAGCGTATGCCCTCTACAAGGAGCGCAAATTTGGCCAAACGGCATGACCAAGAATTCGCAGTCTGGGTGAGTGAGCACCAGGTAACTTTGTTGCGCGCTGCTCGAATCATTTGTTTTGATGTCCAAAATTCTGAGGATGTATTACAAGAAACTCTGATTGATATTTACCGCCGATGGGCAAAGGTAAGAGAGTTCGAAAATCTTGAGGCATATGCCATTCGAATTATGGTTAGCAAGCATGCAGATCTGCGACGTAAGTGGGCCCGCAAGAAGGATGAGTTAGAAACCACGCTTGAAGCACTTGATGCTGCAATTGATGGCAGTGATTCAACTGATGAGATTACTGAGCGTCTTTTAGTTCATGCAGCGCTTAAGTCTTTAACTCCAGCTCAACGTGCTGTTTTGGTTCTTACTTACGACGAAGGTTATGCGCTCAAAGAAATCGCACGCTCATTACAAATCCCGATGGGCACTGCTGCCTCTCATTTAGCTCGTGGCAGATTAGCAGTTGCTAGTTTTATTCAAGGAACCAAAGAAATATCAGCTCCAGTGAATAAAAACCGAGTAGAACTTACGGTAGACGATATAGAGGATGCGGAATTAGTGGAAGAGAAAGGAGGCGACAAGTGAATGAGATAGACGATGTAATTAAGCGCGAGTTCGAAAGACTCGGCATAAATCTAGTTTCCAATGAGAATCTAGCTGAACTAGTAATTCTCAAAGCGAATCAACGCCGCCGCCGCGACTGGCTGCTAATTGCATCCGGTTTCCTTGCCACCATAACTTTGGGCCTTGGCCTTTACATCGCTTTTTCTTCGGCATCTTCTTCATCAGCTAATTCACAAAGCGTGGTTGAAAGCGTCGGAGCTAGTTCAGATCAATCTCGAGTGATAATCCTTGACTTGAAAGGTGATGGCAAAAATCCAATCACTTATTCAACTAACGTTACGTTAGAACCTGGCCGCTTTCTCCAGTTAGTCTCTGAAATTCCAGAATTCGCTAAAGGGCTAGCTGGCACCATTACTGTGGTTCCGGCCGGTGCGACTGAATCCAATAGCCAAATTGGTCGCTTTGATCTTGGTTACGGCACCCATATAAATGAATTTGGTGCATTTAGTGGTGACTTAACTCTGAAATACGAACTAATGGATCCTAATTTCCAAGGTCGCGTCAGACTAATCCTCGCTGTCAAGTAATTTTTTAATCTCGGCTGCATAAATCTCGCCTGCCGAAGCGGTAATACTCGTAACGGCTAGCAGGGGAGTTTGCAATGGGATCTATCAAAAAGATTATCTGGGTATCGGTTTTGGCGCTAATGACGTCGCTAACTTTCCAACCGATTGCTGCAAACGCGGCCGACAGATGTGTCCCCGATTCTGTAGACACTGAAAAGTTTGCAATTCACCCCGGGCAAGTTATAAATCTGCTAGTTAACGGTGTGCCGATAGGCGAAGAATGTGCAACAACCGATCCCGGAGCAATTGCATTGGACTACGTCGATCGCAACGCTGGTGCGCCAGAAACTTTTGCTTTCAGAGTCGATTCCTGGAAGTGGAAGAACTTTTCGTACGAAGAATTGCTAAGCATGATGAGGACTTCCGGAATTAAGGCAGATATTGATGCGCAAAAGGTGCTGTCGTTCTACTTCTATCGCCCAAAGGATGGAACATTTGATACAAGTAATCCTACTGCGGCTTTTGCGATTGTATTGGATCCAACTGAAGCAGGGCCTTGTCATCCTGATTTGGTTTCGTTTACGACTGACAAAGTTTCTCTGACTAGTTCAATTCTGCAAATCTTAGATGGCGTCGAAACTGGTATACCTTGCACGATATATGACCCGGGTTGGATTGCTTTTGGAGTTATGGAGCCAGGAGCTGAAACAATAGCGCTGAGTAAATTATATTTTGATAAGTGGGTTTGGGGCGGAGAGATTGGCTACGAGTGGGTTGAAGTTATGTTGGGTTATGGCGAGATTGACTTGAGCAAAATTAAAAAGGGTTCAGAATTTGAACTTCGATTCTTCCGCGGAGGCAACCCTGAGATAGCAATTGCTGACGTAAGTAAGTTTACTTTTTCCTACAAATTCATCATCGATTTACCGACTCCAGAAGAAATTGCTGCAGCCAAAGCCGCTGCGGACAAGGTAATTGCTGATGAGAAAGCAGCAGCTGACAAGGTGATTGCTGATAAAGCTGCTGCAGATAAGGCTGCCGCCGATAAGGTAATTGCGGATAAAGCCGCGGCTGACAAGGTAATTGCGGACAAAGCTGCGGCCGCAGCCAAAGCCGCAGCGGCAGCTAAAGCTGCAGCAGCAAAGAAAAAGACAATTACATGCGTGAAGGGCAAGCTAACTAAAAAAGTTACTGCAGTGAAACCTGTGTGCCCCAAAGGCTATAAAAAGAAGTAGAACATGCAACCGGCTCAGAGCTAGTTGTTTTCTGCGATTGCCTAATTCTTTATTCGCCGGTGTAGTACTTCGCGATCTCGGTCAAGGATTTATCTAGAATCTCAAGACCAAGCTGGGCATCTTCAACAGAAATATTGCATGGTGGGCATAAGTGGATGCGATTGAAGTTGTTAAATGGCATCAAGCCATTCTTCTTACATGCGGCCACTAATTCATTCATGGCAGCACTTGAAGCACCATATGGCGCAAGCGGCTCATGAGTTGCGCGATCAGTTACTAAGTCAACGCCCCAGAAAACACCAGTGCCACGAATGTCGCCAATAACCTTATGTTTCTTAGCTAATTCAAGTAACCCTGGCCCCAAGACGCTCTCACCAATCACGGTGGCGTTCTCTAACATCTTCTCTTCCTTCATAACATCAATGGTTGCTACCGCTGTCGCGCAAGCCAATGGGTGTCCCATATAGGTCAAGCCACCAGCAAATACCCGCTCATCAAATGTTTTCGAAACTGGCTCGCTAATAACAATGCCACCGAGTTGGATATAGCCCGATGTAACGCCTTTAGCAAAGGTAATCAGATCTGGAACTACTTGGCTGTGTTGGTAGGCAAACCATTTACCGGTGCGGCCAAAACCCGACATAACTTCATCAGCAATCCATAAAATATTGTATTTATCGCAGAGTGCACGAACGCCTTCGAGATAACCTTTTGGCGGCATCAAGACACCTGCAGTACCGGGCACAGATTCGAGCAATACTGCAGCAATGGTATTAGGACCTTCAAAAATAATTGTTTGCTCTAGATGCTCTAGCGCACGTTTGCATTCTTCGGCTTCATCTTTTGCCCAGAAAGCAGTGCGGTATA
>JBIILF010000090.1:0-4259 GCA_044232785.1 Candidatus Planktophila sp.
CATTACGACTTGATCAACTGGTAAACCTTCGCGGTTTGCGCGTTCGATTGCAGCTAGTACTCGCGCATAATCACGTGGCATAACTAAAGTGAAACGAGATAGCGCTGCCGACCAATCCGCTAAAAGTGCACTTGCAACTTCGGAACCTGTTTCAACTTGGAAATCTGAAACCAAAGATTTAAGGGTCTCTTTCTGATCTTCCGGAACAGCCATCAAATCAACCATGTCAGTGTTTACATTGGCGCTATCGATATCGAGCATAAATGCGCGACCACCAGACATGCCAGCTGCAAAGTTACGACCAGTTACACCTAGAACAACTACCGTGCCGCCAGTCATGTATTCGCAACCATGATCGCCAATGCCTTCGACAATTGCAATAGCACCAGAGTTGCGAACGCAGAAACGCTCTCCTACCTTGCCGCGCACATAAATCTTGCCCGATGTTGCGCCGTAACCAATTACGTTTCCGGCGATGACATTTTCTTCTGATTTAAAGGAAGCTTTCTCGTCAGGGCGAACCACAACAGTGCCACCTGAAATACCTTTTGCCACATAGTCATTGGAATCACCGTAGAGGCGAATTTTTAGACCACTCGGAATGAATGCACCAAGTGATTGACCGGCTGAACCATGCAGAGTCACATCGATAGTGCCAGCAGGCAAACCATTAGCTCCGTAACGACGGGTAATTTCAGAACCCAACATAGTTCCGACCGTGCGATTAACATTTCGAACTGGCAAGTCAATCTTTACAGCTTCGCCCTTAGTAAGAGAGGCATCTGCTAATTCGATCAAATTATTATCAAGGGCAGCAGTTAGACCATGATCTTGGATTGATGTGTTGTGCAGCGGGCTATCAACATCCGGGCGCACTAGAAGTGGTGCCAGATCTAGCCCAGCAGCTTTCCAATGATTAATCGCATCGCGAGTATCAAGGGATTCCACGTGGCCCACCGCTTCAAGCAATGTGCGGTATCCAAGTTGGGCCAACAGTGCGCGAACTTCTTCGGCAATATATTCAAAGAAAGTCTCTACGAATTCAGGTTTACCGCTGAAGTTCTTGCGCAGTTCAGGATTCTGCGTTGCAACACCAACTGGGCAAGTATCTAGATGGCATACGCGCATCATGATGCAACCTGAGACAACAAGTGGTGCTGTGGCAAAACCAAATTCTTCAGCGCCAAGGAGTGCGGCAATAACGACATCGCGACCAGTTTTTAACTGACCATCAGCCTGTACCACAATGCGATCGCGCAGATTATTTAGCAACAGGGTCTGCTGAGTTTCAGCTAAACCAAGTTCCCAAGGTGCGCCAGCATGCTTAAGTGAAGTAAGCGGTGAAGCACCGGTGCCGCCATCATGGCCGGAAATAAGAACAACGTCTGCGTGGGCTTTTGAAACACCTGCTGCAACTGTGCCAACACCAACTTCGGCAACTAACTTCACATGTACGCGGGCATCTTTATTAGCATTCTTAAGATCGTGAATTAGTTGAGCTAAATCTTCGATCGAATAAATATCGTGATGTGGAGGTGGTGAAATTAAACCAACACCGGGAGTTGAATAGCGCACCTTGGCAATCCAGGGATAAACCTTGTTTCCAGGTAGTTGGCCACCTTCGCCTGGCTTGGCCCCCTGGGCGATCTTGATCTGAATGTCATCGGCATTTACTAAATAATCAGAAGTTACGCCAAATCGACCTGAAGCAACTTGTTTAATTGCCGAACGCTTTGAATCACCATTTGCCTCTTTTTTATAACGAGCTGGATCTTCGCCGCCCTCGCCGGTATTCGATTTAGCGCCTAAGCGGTTCATGGCAATTGCCAAAGTCTCATGCGCCTCTTGCGAAATAGAACCATAAGACATTGCGCCAGTTGAGAAACGTTTTACGATTTCAGAAACTGGTTCAACATCATCAATTGAAATTGGTTCACGCACGCCATCGGCAAATTTGAAGAGACCACGCAGCGTCATCAAGCGATGGCTTTGCTCATCTACTCGATTGGTATAGCGCTGGAAAATATCGAAGCGCTTATTACGTGTTGAATGTTGTAGCGCAAAAACTGTTTCTGGATCAAATAAATGTGGCTCACCATCGCGACGCCATTGATATTCGCCGCCAGTTGGTAGGCGCTTAGAACCAGGTACTTCTCCCCCAGGTGGATATGCAATGTGATGACGGGCAATAGTTTCTTGCGCGATGATGTCTAAGCTAATTCCACCTAACCGTGAAGTTGTGCCGACGAAGAATTCATCGACAACTTCTTGGCTAATACCAATGGCTTCAAAAACTTGAGCTCCGGTGTAAGAAGCGATCGTTGAAATGCCCATCTTCGACATAACTTTTAGTACGCCTTTACCCAGGGCCTTAATCAGATTGCGTACTGCTTTTTCTGGCGCGATGCCAGTAATTACGCCTTGCCGAACTAAATCTTCGGCCGATTCCATAGCCAAATAAGGATTTACCGCTGCTGCGCCATAGCCAATTAGCAGCGCGACATGGTGCACTTCGCGCACATCACCAGCTTCTACAACTAAGCCAACTTGGGTGCGCTTTTTTTCACGAATTAAATGGTGATGAACTGCAGAAGTTAGCAACAGCGACGGAATTGGCGCATCTTCGGCATCGCCATCTCGATCAGAGAGAACGATTAAGTGAGCGCCATCATCAATTGCCTTGGAAACTTCGCGCTTAATTTCATCGATGCGCTTACGTAGTGCTTGGCCATCACCGTTTACCGGGAAAAGCCCGCGAACGACATAAGCCGCAAGTTCTGGGTACTCATCGTCAGCATTAACGTGAATGATCTTGGCTAATTCATCATTATCAATTACTGGGAATGCTAACGAAATTTGTCGGCATGATGCAGGGCCCGGATCAAGCAAATTATGTTCTGGGCCGATTGATCCACCAAGAGATGTAACTAACTCTTCGCGAATTGCATCTAGCGGCGGGTTGGTAACTTGGGCAAATAGTTGTGAGAAATAATCAAAGAGCAAACGTGGCTTGGCCGAAATAGCTGCAATTGGTGAATCGCTACCCATTGAGCCGAGTGGTTCGCCGCCACTTCGCGCCATTGGAGTAATCAGGATTTTTAAATCTTCTTCGGTATATCCAAATGCGCGTTGACGACGAACAACTGATGAGTGTGGGTAAACAATATGTTCGCGTGATGGCAGATCAGCTAACTTAACAATGCCATCTTGTAGCCACTGCCCATAGGTTTCAGCATCTGCCAGTGAATCTTTAATTTCTTCATCTTCAATTATGCGCCCAGCTGCGATATCAACTAAGAACATTTTTCCTGGTTGTAGTCGACCTTTACGAACAATATCTTCGGGCGCAAAATCAAGTACGCCAACTTCGCTAGCTAAAACAACTAAGCCATCTTTAGTAACCCAATAACGAGATGGACGTAAGCCATTGCGATCTAGAACTGCGCCAACTTGATTTCCATCAGTGAAAGTTACGCATGCTGGACCATCCCAAGGTTCCATTAATGAAGCATGGAAGGCATAAAAATCACGTCGTTTCTGTGTCATCGAGGCATGATTTTCCCAAGCTTCAGGAATCATCATCAAAACTGAATGTGGCAACGAACGTCCGCCTAGGTAAAGCAACTCAAGAACTTCATCGAATGAGGCCGAGTCAGAACCAGACATCTCAACAATTGGGTAAAGACGCTTTAGGTCGCCCGGAATTAAATCTGACTCAAGGAGAGATTCGCGTGCGCGCATCCAGTTGCGATTTCCCTTAACGGTATTGATCTCACCATTGTGCGCGATGAAGCGATAAGGGTGCGCCAGCGGCCAGGATGGGAAAGTATTTGTGGAAAAACGTGAGTGAACAAGTGCCAAAGGAGATTTAACTCGGGCATCACTTAAATCTGGGAAAAACTCTTCTAGTTGCCCTGTTGTGAGCATGCCTTTGTAAACAATGGTCTGCGCAGAAAGAGATGGAAAATAAACATCTAGGGAGTGCTCGACTCGCTTACGCAAACAAAAAGCTAAGCGATCTAATGCGATACCAGCTTCGCCATTAGCGCCAGCTAAAAAGATTTGCTCAAACTTAGGCATTACGCCAAGTGCAGTCTCGCCAAGAGCTGATGAGTTAATCGGTAGTTCGCGCCAACCAAGGACAACTAAGCCTTCTTCATCTGCAATGGCTGCAATTTCATTTTGAAAATCAAAACTTTGGCCAACGAAGGCGATACCTGTTGCGTAACTTCCGGCAGCAGGTAACTTAAATCCTGCGA
>JBIILF010000091.1:0-4204 GCA_044232785.1 Candidatus Planktophila sp.
TTCAACTACGCGCAGGTCTAACGCAATCAGGGCTTGTGCAGCAAGATCTACTGGAATCATTTCAATCGTCGGATTATCTCCGACGGGCACGCTGGCAGCTGCAAAACTATCTAGATCACCAATAATGCGAATACCTAATTTCTTTATATCGGCCACGCTATTGTCAGAAATCTCTTTGGCTTTATCAACTGCCCATTGCGGAGTTAGCAGCCGTAGATCATCTTGAGCCGGCGTAACTTTATTTGTTAAATATTTAATTGCGCCATTGCGGATAAAAGTCTCATAGTCATGCCAACTGCGACGTTTTGGAAACTTGCGATTTATTCGATTCAGGAGCGTGATTTCCTGCAGAGAAAGCGAACGATTGCTATCTTGATTTTCTTGCTTTTTAAGAAACTTATCTGGCAGTTCAAGTAACTCGCTAAAGGTGTCATACATAAGTTCTGGCCGAGATTCATCAACCACAATTAGCGTTACCCGATCGGCGCCAAATTCGGCAATCCATTTGCTCAGTACATGGGCATGGGTATGTCTGACCCAGAACGAAGGGGTAATCGTCGATACCCCAGGTTCATCCAAAATTGAATGTAACCATTTTTCGTAATCACTTTTTATGCCAATTTTTAAATGTTGTTGATATGCCGATGGGATAATTTTCAGAAGCGGCCTAATTGTGAAGTAAATGTGAGCATCGGCCACATTGAGATCTTTTTTGAACCTAGCAATTTGCTCTTCGTTAAGTTCACAGAGGAATTCCGAGCTAATTAATGTAGTTTTTTTAGCCCTTCGCACCTGCTTTAAGAGGTTCTTCCATTTCTTATCAGTGGCTGTTACCCCGCCCCGATCTTCCCAGCCCCAAGTTTTACCCATTAACGAATAAATCGCCTTGTGCTGTGCTTTTCCGCCGACTTGCGGGTAGTTAATCCCAAATTTAGTTAATTCATTAATATTTGCAAAGAGAGCGGATTGCAAAGCAGTGGTTCCAGTCTTATGAAAACCAGCATGCACGATTAACTTCTTTGACATAGCCGTACCTTACCGAAATCACCTTACGGATTACCAGATTATGACTTACCCTAAAGCCATGACTTCTAAGCGGTTACATATTATTATTGTGGCAATGTTCTCGTTCGCGACTCTAGGTTTACAGCCGGCAATCGCGTATAACAGCAATTCGGTGTTACCTGCGTGGGCAAATAACGCCACCATTTACGAAGTTAACGTGCGTCAATACACCGAGGCTGGAACTTTCAAAGCGTTCGAAGCAAACTTGCCACGATTGCAAAAACTTGGCGTAAAGATTTTGTGGTTAATGCCGATTCATCCGATTTCAGAGCTAAACCGCAAAGGTTCACTCGGTTCGCCTTATTCAGTCGCTGATTACAAGGGGATTAACCCGGAATTTGGAAATGAAGCTGACTTCAAATCATTGGTAACTAAGGCGCATGCGCTTGGTTTTAAGGTCATTCTCGACTGGGTAGCTAATCATTCTGGTTGGGATAATCCATGGACTGCAAAAAAATCTTGGTATCACACTGATGCCAATGGAAATATCGTGCCGCCAAATAATGACTGGGTCGATGTTGCTTGGTTAGATTTCAAGAATCAAGATATGCGCAAAGCAATGATTGATGCGATGAGTTATTGGGTCAAGACTTTTGATATCGATGGCTTCCGTGCCGATGTTGCTGCTGGAGTGCCAACAGATTTCTGGAAAGAAGCAAATACTCAACTACAGGCAATTAAGCCACTATTCATGCTCGCTGAAGATCAAAGTGTGCAGAGCTTGTTAGATGATGCCTTCATCTGTAATTACAACTGGGAACTTAAAGATTTTGTAAATGCTGCGGCGTCTGGGCAAAAGACTCGGGCTAGCCTCGAAGCGATGGCGACTAATCAATCGTTTAACTATCCAACTCGATCATTTCCAATGAACTTTATTACTAATCATGATGAAAATAGTTGGAGTGGTACTGAGTTTGATCGCTTAGGCGCTGCAGTTCCAGCAATGGCAGCGTTAACTTTTACCTACCCTGGAATGCCACTAATTTATTCAGGTCAAGAAGTCGGTAACACCAAACGCCTGGCTTTCTTCGAAAAAGATGTAATTCCGAATATAACCGTGGCTAACGCAACCACAGCTTTCTATACCAAGTTGGTCTCGCTAAAGACAAAAAATTCAGCTCTCTGGAACAACTCCAAAGCGAAGCTAGTTCCGACTCCAGGTAATAACAACGCAGTATTTGCGTATTCGCGCACATCTGGCACCAATAAAGTTTTAACGGTGATAAATGCCTCCGATAAAATCCAAAAGGTAACTTTGAATGTAACTAAGCTAAATACTTCTTACTATTTGTTTAGCACTGGCAAGCTAGTTACCCTGAAAAATACCTTGACTTTGACGCTTAAACCTTGGCAATACGAGATTTACTCAAGCAAAGCGGCTTAAGAAACCAGGCGCTTTATGCCTTCTTCGATAATCTCGGGTGAAGTCGCAAAGTTCAGACGAATATAGGCACCGTATTGATCGCCAAATTCAGTGCCCGGGTTGAAAGCAACTTTTTTGTTTTCAATCAGGTATTCAGATGCGTTATCGCCAAGTCCTAAGCAGGAGATATCGATCCAAGCTAAATAAGTGCTCTCGGGAATCACGTACTTTGCCGCAGGCAGGTACTTAGCAAGTAACTCTTTTACCAATTTTCGGTTGTGATCAAGTTGCGCCATAGTTTCAGCTAGCCATTTATCGCCATCGGCATAGCATTTCGCCATTGCAAAACCACCCAATAGTGAAGCCCGCCAATGGTTTGCTTCGGGCATTGCATTTAACTCTTCAAACATCTCTTGATTTTGCGTAACAATAATTGCCGCTTTCAAGCCGGCCAAACTAAAACCTTTACTTGATGAAGTAACCACAATGCCACGGCGCTGGGCTGCAGGGATTGAAAGGTACGGAACAAACTTATGCCCTGCAAATGTAAGCGGTGCGTGAATCTCATCGCTAATTACATATGCGTTGTATTTATTTGAAAGTTCGGCAATTGCCGTTAACTCTTCAACCGTATGAATTCGACCAACTGGATTATGTGGACTAGAAAGCAATAAGAAGCGGGCGCCACTCTTAAATTGAGCTTCGATCGCAGCTAGGTCTAATTTCCAATCATCAGCTTCGCGACGAAGGGGAGCGTCAACAGTTGTTAGATGGAGTTCATCTAGCCACATATAGAAGCTGTGATACACCGGCGAATTAACAATTACTTTGTCTCCTGGCTTACTCAACGCGCGAATCACTTCGACCACACCAACACCAACATCGGTAGTCATGCGTACTTGCGCTGCATCTGGTGTCCAGCCCCAGTGACGTTGCGCAAAGCCAACAAACGCTTCGGCAACCTCAGGAATCGGGCCTAAATAACCTAAATCTGAATTCTCAACCATCTCAACTAGGAGAGCACGCACACCTGGATCAACTTCGAAATCCATTTCAGCAACATGCAATGGCAGCACATCGGATGCATAACGCAACCACTTTGAACTATGTAATTTCTGTAATTCGGCTAATTCGCGCATACCTAAAGGTATCTCAAATTTATCGCTGAAAATAGGCTAAAAAGATCTATAAATTCGAAATTCAGCAGGGTAGATTGATGTGATGAAGCGATTTTCAACCCGAAGTATTTCTTGGGCGGCACTTTTTCTCTCGGCTCTATTACTTGTAAGTGGAAATTTAATTTTTGCCGCAAGCCAATCCTCACAAATCTCCGGGTGTGTAAATAAGAAAACTGGAGCTCTTCGCGTTTCCAGTAAGTGCACCTCACTTGAGCGCCCAATTTCTTGGAGTATCCAAGGACCGCAAGGTGATGTTGGCCCAAAAGGTGACGCTGGGTCGCAAGGTGAAAAAGGCGATACGGGTAGCACTGGTCTGCAAGGTGAAAAAGGTGAAACCGGTAGCACCGGTCTGCAAGGTGAAAAAGGTGATCCTGGAGTTAAAGGCGATACCGGTGCTAAAGGTGAAAAAGGTGAGAAAGGTGACACTGGCGCACAAGGACCAGCTGGTACCCAAGTTGTTACTACCCAATCTTCTGTGCAAAAAGTTTATGACGGTGCTGGAAAATTGATCGGCAATCTTATTGGCGCTACTTCTTCTGACGTTACCGTTCAAATAGGTGCGGCTCGAGTTACTTACAACAATTCAGGTGGCGTAATA
>JBIILF010000092.1:0-4191 GCA_044232785.1 Candidatus Planktophila sp.
TTCCTTATCAGGGAAGCGCTCTAACCAGGCTGAGCTATAGGCCCGCAAATAATGGATTTATCTGCGGTAAGCGCCAAAGGTTACCCCGAAGTCGCTACTTAACCAAAACTCGTGCGTATCTAAGCAGATTCTGTAGGAGAAGTCGCCCCTGATTCCTCAGGATTGCAGGTCACCGACAAAAGTTGAGCACCTTCATCGAGGTTCACTAGGCGAACCCCCATAGAGTCGCGGCCAGTTTGGCGAACTTCAGCCGCTGGTGTGCGCATAACAGTGCCACCTGATGTGATGGCCAGAATTTCATCTTCATTGCGTAAAACAAGTGCACTAACGAGTGAGCCACGCGAATTCTCATCGATCTTGGCAGCTTTAATACCAATGCCACCACGACCTTGTAATCGATATTCATCAAGTGGTGTTTTTTTACCGTAGCCACCATCGGTTGCGGTGAATACAAAAGTATCGCCAGCATGCTGAGCGGTAATGCGCGCCATGGTTAAAAGTTCATCATCGGTGCGGAACTTCATGCCGATTACGCCGCTGGTTGAACGTCCCATTGGGCGAAGTGACTCATCGTCAACCGCAAATCTAACTGACATAGCTTTTTTAGAGACTAGTAAAAGTTCATCGCCGGCATCAACTAAAGCTGCGCTGACAACTTCGTCATCACTTTTAAGAGCAATCGCAATTAAGCCACCAGCTCGTGGTGAGTCATATTCAAGTAGTGCGCTCTTTTTAATTAAGCCACCTTTAGTTGCCAGAACTAAATGAGGGGCAGCGTTGTAATCTTTAATCGAGAGAACTTGAGCGATGCTCTCTTCAGGTTTAAAAGCAAGCAGGTTTGCTACATGTTGTCCACGCGCATCGCGACCAGCATCTGGCAGTTCGTGAACTTTGGCCCGGTATACCCGACCTTGGTTAGTAAAGAACAATAACCAGTCATGTGTTGAGGCCACGAAGAAATGATCAACTACATCGTCTTGTTTGAGTGATGCACCTTTTACGCCGCGACCACCACGACGTTGTGAACGGTAAAGATCTGCCATGGTTCGTTTTGCATAACCACCGCGAGTAATTGTGACAACTACATCTTGATCTGGAATTAAATCTTCAGCTGAGAAATCGCCTTCGCTAGCCACAATCTGCGAACGGCGATCATCACCATATTTAGCCACTAAATCGGCTAGTTCGGTTGCAATGATTTCGCGTTGTTTTTCGGGGCTTAACAGGATTGCATTTAACTCAATAATTTCAGCCATCAAAGTGTCGTACTCGTCGTTGATCTTCTGGCGTTCAAGAGCTGCGATACGGCGCAACTGCATATCAAGAATTGCATTAGCTTGAATCTCATCAACATCGAGCAGTTTCATTAAACCAGTGCGAGCTTCTTCAGGGGTGGTTGAAGCGCGAATAAGTGAGATTACTGCATCAAGTGCATCAAGTGCTTTTAAATATCCTTGCAAGATATGTGCGCGTCGCTCTTTTTCAACTAAGCGGTACTTGGTGCGGCGCACAATTACTTCGACTTGGTGATCAATGTAGTACTTAATGAATTCGTCGAGTCGCAATGTGCGCGGAACACCATCGACTAGAGCCAACATGTTGGCGCCGAAAGTATCTTGTAGTTGAGTCTGCTTATAAAGATTATTTAAAACAACTTTTGGGATTGCGCTATTTTGTAGAACAACAACTAAGCGTTGACCAAGACGTTCGTTGCCTTCATCGCGCACATCGGCGATGCCTTTGATTTTGCCATCTTTAACTAGTTCGGCAATTTTTAAAGCTAAATTATCTGGGTTAACTTGATATGGAAGTTCGGTAACAACTAAACAGGTTCGCTTATTAATTTCTTCAACTTGGACAACTGCGCGCATTGTGATTGAGCCGCGACCAGTGCGATAAGCAGATTCAATTCCAGTACGTCCAACAATTAAAGCTTTGGTTGGAAAATCTGGGCCTTTAACAATTTTCATTAACTGTTCTAGAAGTTCATCAGATTTTGCTTCTGGGTGAGCAAGTGCCCAGGCCACACCTTCGCCAATTTCGCGCAGGTTATGTGGTGGAATGTTTGTGGCCATACCAACTGCAATGCCGGCGCTACCGTTAACTAATAAGTTTGGAAAACGTGAAGGTAAAACATTTGGTTCTTGTGAGCGGCCATCGTAGTTTGGTGAGAAATCAACAGTGTCTTCATCGATATCGCGCATCATTTCCATGGCGATAGGTGAGAGACGAGCTTCGGTATAACGCATGGCTGCAGCTGGATCATTACCGGGTGAACCGAAGTTTCCATTTCCATCTACTAATGGATAACGAAGTGACCAGTGTTGAGCTAACCGAACAACTGCGTCGTAAATAGCGGTGTCACCATGTGGGTGGTAATTACCCATTACGTCACCGACGATGCGAGAAGACTTGTAATAACCCTTATCTGGGCGATAACCAGCGTCGTACATTGCATACAGAACGCGGCGGTGAACTGGCTTTAATCCATCACGAACATCCGGCAATGCGCGACCGACGATAACTGACATCGCGTAATCAAGATATGAACGCGCCATTTCGACTTGCAGATCAACTGTATCAATCTTGTCGAAGTTTTCTAGGTTGTTTGGGTTTAACATATCCAAGAATCTAACGTCTTTAGCGTTGCGTTGAATAAATGAACGGCGAGGTTCAACCTCTTCGCCCATTAAGACTGAGAATAAATCATCGGCCGCGGCTGCATCATCAAGAGTTACTTTGATAAGTACACGGTGTTCTGGGTCCATGGTGGTATCCCAAAGTTCTTTAGCTGGCATTTCGCCTAAACCTTTGAAGCGTTGAATACCATCTTCTTTTGGTAAGCGTTTACCGGCATCAATGCCGATTTTGATCATGCCATCGCGCTCGCGATCAGAGAAGGCATATTGCACTGGTTCTTTGCCGCCCCATTTTAATTTATAAAGTGGTGGTTGGGCTAAGTAAACAAAACCACCTTCGATAAGCGGTTTCATAAAGCGGAAAAGTAGGGTTAATAAAAGAGTGCGAATATGTTGACCATCGACATCAGCATCGGCCATCAAAATAATTTTGTGGTAACGCAAGTTAGCGACATCGAAGTCATCGTGAATACCGGTGCCAAGCGCAGTAATTAGCGCTTGCACTTCATTGTTTTGTAGCACGCGATCAATGCGAGCTTTTTCAACGTTTAGAATTTTTCCGCGGATAGGTAAAACTGCTTGGTTGCGTGAATCGCGGCCACCTTTAGTTGAACCACCTGCAGAATCACCTTCAACAATATAAAGCTCGCATTTTTCTGGATCAGTCCATTGGCAATCTGCCAACTTACCTGGCATGCCACGACCTTCTAATAAACCTTTTCGGCTACGTGATAAGTCGCGTGCCTTGCGTGCAGCAACACGAGCTGCAGCTGCATCAATGCTTTTGCGCACAATTTCTTTACCTTCACTTGGATTCTGCTCAAACCAAGCAGTTAACGCTTCATTAACGCATTTTTGGGTGAAAGATTTCGCTTCAGTATTGCCAAGTTTAGTTTTTGTTTGACCTTCAAATTGCGGATCAGCCAATTTAATTGAAACGATTGCGGTTAAACCTTCGCGCACATCGTCGCCAGTTAAGCGATCTTCCTTCTTCTTAATAAATCCTTGGTCTTCGCTAAATTTATTTACAATTGAAGTTAGTGCGGTGCGGAAACCTTCTTCGTGTGCGCCACCTTCGTGAGTATTAATGGTGTTGGCGAAAGTGTAAACAGACTCTGAAAAACCAGCATTCCATTGCATGGCAATTTCTAGAGACATGCGCGCTTTTTTATCTTCATTTTCAATAAAGATAATTGATTTATGCGTTTCGCCCCGAGTGGTATTTAAGTGTTTAACAAAGTCAGCAATTCCGCCATCGAATTTATAAACTACATGTAATTGCTCGCCTTTTTCATCAACATGGCCAGTGCGAGCATCGGTTAAAGTAATAGTTAGTCCGCGGTTTAAAAACGCCATTTCGCGGAAACGGGTAGATAAAATTTCAAATGAGAAATCTGTAGTGTCAAAGATTTCTACTGATGGCCAAAATTGAACTGTGGTGCCGGTAGTTGTTGCGACAGCGCCTTTAGCAACTGGCGCAGTTGGAACTCCTAATTTGTAAGATTGGTTCCAGGTAAAACCATCGCGCAGAACTGTTACAGCTAAATCTGTG
>JBIILF010000093.1:0-4162 GCA_044232785.1 Candidatus Planktophila sp.
TGTAGGTAGAGGCCTAAGAAAAGGAACATTGAGAAGAGTCCGGCACCGACGATGAGTGAGCCAAGGTATGAACCACCGCGATTTCGTTCAGTAAGAACGCGCATAGGCATTAAAGGATTTGCGACTTTTGATTCAATTATTACAAATGTAATCAATAGAAGAAGAGCCAGAACAAGGAAAGTCAACGTCATTGAGTCTGACCAACCTTTACGTGCTGCTTCGTTGAATCCATAAGTTAACGAGAAGAGTCCGGCAGTCGCAGTCAGTACGCCTGGCACGTCATAGGAATGATCGCCCGAAGCTTTTGATTCATGAACAAACTTGGCTGCCAAAATTGCTGCCAAAATCGCAATCGGAGTATTTACACCCAGGCACCAGCGCCATGATGTGTACTCAGTTAGTACCCCACCAACGATCAAACCAATTGCTGCGCCGCCGCCTGAAATCGCACCGAATACACCGAATGCTTTTGCGCGCTCTTTCGGCACGGTAAAAGTTACCGAGATAATCGCTAGGGCTGCTGGTGCTAGTAATGCACCAAACACGCCTTGGAGTGCGCGGGCTGCGAATAGAAGTTCTTGAGATGTGGCAATACCACCGAGAGCCGAAGCGCCGGCAAATCCAAGCAGACCAATGATGAAGATTCGCTTGCGACCCATGAAGTCACCAATGCGACCGCCGAGTAGCAGGAGTGAACCGAATGCCAAGGTGTATGCAGTGATGATCCACTGCTGGTTAGCATCTGAAATTCCCAAATCGATCTTGGCACTTGGAATCGCGATATTCATAATTGAGCTATCTAGAATCAGCATCAACTGGGAAATAGCAACTACAAATAGCGTGCGCCATCTAGTTGGATCAAGTGTGGATTCAGTATTTTTTAAGGCAGACAAGGAAAACTCCAGTTCGGTACATTTTTGGGGGCTATTTATTAGCGACTTACAGGTTAGAATTATCGCATGTCGACGATGAAACCGCGCTCTGGTCTGGTTACTGATGGTTTAGAGCGTGCCCCTGCTCGCGGAATGTTGCGAGCTGTTGGAATGGGTGATGAAGATTGGGTGAAGCCTCAGATTGGTATTGCATCTTCTTGGAATGAAATTACGCCTTGCAATCTCTCTCTTGATCGCTTAGCAAAAGCTTCAAAGCAAGGTGTAATTGATGCTGGTGGTTTCCCTATGCAATTCGGAACTATTTCAGTTTCTGATGGAATTTCCATGGGCCACGAAGGAATGCACTTCTCATTAGTCTCGCGCGAAGTTATCGCGGACTCAGTTGAAACTGTTATGCAAGCAGAACGTCTTGATGGCATGGTTACTTTCGCAGGTTGCGATAAATCATTGCCAGGCATGATGATGGCAGCTGCACGTATCGATGTGGCATCAGTATTTGTTTATGCAGGTTCTACGTTGCCTGGTCAAGTAGATGGCAAAGATGTAACAATCATTGATGCATTCGAAGCAGTTGGTGCATGTGCTCGCGGTTTGATTTCGCAAGATCAAGTTGATCGCATTGAACGCGCAATCTGTCCAGGAGAAGGTGCCTGCGGTGGCATGTACACAGCAAACACAATGGCCTCAATTGGTGAAGCAATTGGCTTATCACTTCCAGGCTCTGCAGCACCTCCGGCAGTTGATCGTCGACGTGATGCATTCGCGATTAAATCAGGTGCAGCAGTTGTTGAATTAATTCGGCAAGGAATTACCACGCGCGATATCTTAAGTAAGAAAGCATTTGAAAATGCGATCACCATGTTGATGGCACTCGGCGGTTCTACTAACGCGGTATTGCACTTACTTGCAATCGCCCACGAAGCAGATGTTGATCTTGAGATGGATGATTTCCATCGCATTGGTTCTAAAGTTCCACTACTTGGTGATCTAAAACCATTCGGCCGATTTGTAATGTCAGATATGGATAAAGTTGGGGGAGTACCGGTAGTTCTCAAAGCGCTACTTGATGCTGGCTTACTACATGGCGATGCGCTAACTGTTACTGGAAAAACAATGGCTGAAAACTTAGCTGAGATTTCTCCACCAGATCCAGATGGTGAAATTCTGCGTGCCACATCAAAGCCAATGTCACTTGGTGGCGGCATCACAATTCTTAAAGGTTCACTTGCACCCGATGGGGCCGTTTGTAAAACTGCCGGAATCGGCATCGAAGAATTTGAAGGACCAGCTCGAGTATTCGAACGCGAACAAGCAGCAATGGATGCACTTGAAAATGGAACAATTCAAGCTGGCGACGTAGTTGTGATTCGCTACGAAGGGCCAAAGGGTGGTCCAGGAATGCGCGAAATGTTAATGATCACTGGTGCGATTAAAGGCGCTGGTCTTGGTAAATCAACTCTGCTCTTAACTGATGGTCGCTTCTCTGGCGGATCAACTGGGCTATGTGTCGGCCATGTTGCACCTGAAGCAGTCGACGGCGGGCCAATTGCATTTATTAATGATGGTGACCGAGTGCGTATTAATACCGTAACTCGCCAACTCGATCTCTTAGTTGACGAATCAGTTCTAGCCGAACGACGCAAAGGCTTTAAGCCAGTGCCACATAAATACACCCGTGGCGTCCTGGCTAAATATGCCAAGTTGGTGGGCTCTGCTTCTAAAGGCGCGGTCTGCGACTAAGGGGAACCCACTAAGGCGAACCCCTAGTCGCCCCGTGAGCCCCCTCTCATAATTTGAGATTGCAATCTCAGGGGTTGACTCACGCGCTCAGTCATTGGAGAATACGTATATGCGTTCATCAGTGGTGATCCGAAAGCGTGCGATCTAGCAACATCGATCGCGCGCTACCCTCAGTTGAAACTGAGGGTTTTTTCATTTAACCGTTTTACGCACCAGATCAAGAAGCACTAAGACCAAGAGAGCGAAAGGAGTAACGAAGATGAGTCAAGTAACTGGAGCCCAGAGCCTAGTCAACAGCCTGGAAGCAGCTGGCGTCGATGTCATGTTCGGTATTCCGGGCGGTGCAATTTTGCCAGCTTATGATCCGATCTTTGATTCTAAGATCCGTCACATCTTGGTTCGTCACGAACAAGGTGCCGGTCACGCTGCAACTGGTTATGCCCAAGTTACTGGTCGCGTTGGTGTTTGTATCGCGACCTCTGGTCCTGGTGCCACGAACTTAGTTACCCCACTAGCTGATGCAGCAATGGATTCAGTTCCGATGGTTGCAATTACTGGCCAAGTTCCATCTCTTGCTATCGGTACCGATGCATTTCAAGAAGCAGATATTCGCGGCATCACTATGCCATTTGCTAAACATAATTATTTAATCACTGATCCAGCTGAAATCCCTCGTGCAATCGCTGAGGCTTTTCATATCGCAAGCACTGGTCGCCCAGGCCCAGTACTAGTTGATATCGCAAAAGATGCGCTTCAAAAGATGACTGATTTTAATTATCCAACTTCAGTTAACTTAAAAGGTTATCAACCAAGACTGGCACCAAACGCACAAGCGATCGCAGATGCTGCTGCGCTAATCACCCAATCAAGCAAGCCAGTTTTTTATGTCGGTGGCGGCGTAATTAAAGCTGACGCACATCGCGAACTTCTAGAAATCGCGAACTTACTTGGTGCGCCAGTTGTAACAACACTTATGGCACGTGGCGCTTTCCCAGATAGCCACCCATTGCATCTAGGTATGCCAGGCATGCACGGAACTGTTGCTGCTGTAACTGCGCTACAAAAATCAGATTTGTTGATCACGCTAGGCGCTCGCTTTGATGATCGCGTAACCGGCAAACTTTCTACTTTTGCGGTTAATGCCAAGATACTTCATTGCGATATTGACCCAGCTGAAATCAATAAGAATCGCTTCGCAGACGTTGCAGTTATTGGCGATGTTAAGCACACTTTGCAGGCTCTAATCCCTGCGCTTAAGGCTGCTCTTGCTAAGAATAAACCAGACTTAACTGACTGGTTGCGCCAAATGAATTCACTAAAGAGTTCATATCCACTTGGTTATGACCAACCTTCTGATGGCTCACTTTCACCACAATATGTAATCGAGCGCTTAGGAAAGATTTCTGGGCCAGATACAATCTTTACTTCAGGTGTTGGTCAACATCAAATGTGGGCCGCACAATTTATCTCTTACGAAAACCCACGCACTTGGCTTAACTCTGGTGGCTTAGGCACGATGGGTTATGCAG
>JBIILF010000094.1:0-4108 GCA_044232785.1 Candidatus Planktophila sp.
GATCAGGCTGAGAATTGCCTTGGAGGCATGCTTAGGGATAGTTGGGGGAAGGGCTTTCGCCGATGGCCTGGCACGCAATATTGAGCGTAAACAGGCTAATAAACGCAGGGTCGAGCAAGGCCTCAAAAGGCTCAAGTAAAGGATAAGGGTTCGAGGGCAAAATCTGGGGATTTCGGGCGGGTTTGGTTAGATTTAAGAGAGATTTGGGCAGATAAATAGGTATCTAGCCCTTTAATTTAATACGTGGGTCAACCAAGGGTGCAAGTAAGTCTGCGATCAGATTGCCGATCACAATCGCAATTGCCGAAACGAGAGTCACGCCCATGATGATCGGAATATCTACTCGCTGAATTGCCTGCCAGGCCAGCTGGCCAATTCCAGGCCATCCAAAGACGGATTCGACGACGACAATGCCGCTCATAAAAATTCCAATATCAATACCAATCATGGCGACGATCGGAAGCACGGCATTTCTAAATGCATGCATGAAGATAACGCGCCCCTCTTTTGCGCCCTTTGCGCGTGCTGTGCGAATGTAATCTTGTCGCAAAATATCAATCATGCTTGAGCGCATTACTCGGCTATACCAACCACTTCCCAGAACTCCTAGGGTAAGTGCCGGCAGCACAAGGTGAGCGAATGTTCCGTAGCCACCGATTGGAAACCAGCCCAGCTTCACAGCGAAGATGTAGAGCACAAGAATTGCGGCAATAAATTGGGGAGATGAAACTCCAATAAAGGAGAGCACCATGATGGATCTATCTCCGCCTTTACCGCGCTTCACCGCTGAATAGATTCCGGCAGCTAGCCCGATTAGCAACTCGATAAATATTGCCGAGAACATTAATAACAGTGTTGGCGCTAATCGGCTCTGAATTAATTCAGCAACATCTGTCTTTTGTAAGTAAGAACGTCCAAAGTCACCTTGGAACAAATTGGTGAGGTAGTTCCAGTATTGAACAAAGAGTGGTTGATCAAGCCCAAGTTGTGCGCGAATATTTGCAACTGCTTCTGGTGTTGCACTTCGTCCGGCGATCTGTCGTGCCGGATCAGCTGGCAAGATATAAAGAAGTAAGAATGTAATAAATGAGACGCCCAAGAGAATTAAGGATGACTGACCTAAGCGGCGAAGGATATAAATTTTCATTACTGGCGACCTCTCTGCGTTGGGTCGAGTTCATCGCGAAGTGCATCGCCCAAGAAGTTAAAAGCAAGGGCTAGCAAGATAATTGCAACACCTGGGATAAAGACTAGCCACGGCGCTGTAGAAAAATAAGTTTGATTTTCAAAAATAATATTTCCCCAACTTGGAGTTGGCGGACGAACTCCAATTCCAAGGAATGAAAGTGTCGCTTCAAGTAGCACTGTGGTCGAGATACCAAGGGTTGCCCAGACCATCACAAATGGTGCTAGGTGCGGTAGAACATGGCGACGCAAGATACGCGTATTTGTGGCACCCAAACTGCGTGATGCCTCGATAAATTCTTTTTCAGAGATAGAGATAGTTTGGGTGTAAATCACTCGTGCAATCTGTACCCAGTTGACCATCGCAATAACCAGGGCCACGATAAATAAACTTGGTGAAAAAATTGCAGCTAGTGTGATCGCAAGAAGAAGTGCAGGAAATGCCATCATCAAATCGGTAAATCGCATGATTGCCGAACCTATGCGTCCGCGAACAAAGCCAGCGACAACACCGATAAAAGTGCCAAGTAAAACGGCAAAACCATTGGCAAGTAATCCGATAAAGAGCGATGTACGCGCGCCATACATCAGACGGGAAAGTAAGTCGCGACCAAGCAAATCTGTGCCGAGAATAAATTCAGAGTTTGGCGCGATTGGCGAACCTTGCAAGGTAAGACCCTGTTGGAATTGCTCATTTGGATCATACGGAGCAAGCAGTGGTGCAAAAATTGCTGATGCAACAATGAAAAGAATGATGGCGAAAGAGAAGAGTGCGATTTTACGTTTTAAAAGTCTTTTGAAAGTTTTCATCTATTTCACTCCCGTCGCTAGATGACAGGAAACCAGATGATCTGCGGTTGTAATTGAGCGAAGCTGCGGCTCGACCTCAGAACATTGCTTAACCGCGATTGGGCAACGAGGGTGGAAATGACAACCCGAAGGTTGCGAAGCAGGGCTTGGAATATCGCCACTTAGAACCACTCGGTTGGTGCGATCTGCCGGATTGATTTGCGGAACCGCTGAAATCAGCGCTTTTGTATAAGGGTGTTGCGGGTTAGCAAAAATATCTTCAACCGAGGCAAATTCAACGATTTTTCCTAGGTACATCACGGCAACTTTGTCAGCAATATGCTCAATGACCGATAAATCATGTGAAATAAAAATGTAGGTTAAATTCATCTCTTTTTGAAGATCGAGCATCAAGTTAAGAATCTGAGATTGAATCGATACATCAAGGGCCGAGACTGGCTCATCAGCAACGATTAATTTTGGCCTGGTAATAATTGCGCGGGCAATGCTAATTCGTTGGCGTTGCCCACCTGAAAATTCATGAGGGTATCGAGTCAGCGCATCTTGCGTTAAGCCAACATGGCCAATGATATTTTTTACCATCTCGGCACGTTCTGAATCTGTCCCGATTTTATGAATATCAAGTGGTTCGCGAATCAACGCTTCGATAGTCATTCGTGGGTCTAGAGATGCAAAGGGATCTTGGAAAATCATCTGCATCTGACGGCGAGCAGCACGTAGCTCTTTTGGTTTTAATTCACTTACTTTTTCACCGTCGAAAGTTATCTCGCCAGCAGTTGGTTCTAGTAAGCGCAAAACCAAACGGCCAAGTGTGGATTTTCCAGAACCTGACTCGCCTACTACACCAAGGGTTTCACCAGCGTTTAGTGCAAATGAAACGCCATCGACAGCTTTAATTTTCTGCTTGTTTCCTTTGATCACAAACTCTTTTGCGAGGCCTGAAACACTTAATAGCGGTTGCTTGCTCATGTGTTCCAACATTCAACCGCGTGTGATTCTTTGGTCAGTTGTGGCTTTTCGACTCTGCATTGTTCTGTTACTTGAGCACAGCGCGGAGCAAATGAGCAGCCAACTTTACGATCTGCTGGCGCTGCAACTATTCCTGGGATAGTTGGTAAATTACTTTGGCGAACTGCACCACGAGGCGATGAAGCAATGAGTGCTTTCGTGTATGGATGCTTTGGGTTTGCGAAGACTTCAGCAACCGGCCCGCGTTCGACGATACGCCCCGCGTACATGACAACAACTTGGCTACATGTTTCGGCAACCACGCCCAGGTCGTGAGTAATCATCAAGATAGACATTCCTAATTTGCTACGCAAAGTATTCAGAAGATCGAGAATTTGAGCTTGAATAGTTACATCGAGCGCGGTTGTTGGCTCATCTGCAATCAGCAGTCTTGGTGAACACATCAGTGCCATTGCAATCATCACACGCTGACGCATGCCTCCGGAAAGCTCGTGCGGGTACTGATTAGTCCTAAGTTCAGGATCGCTGACGCCAACTAAATTGAGCATCTCGAGCGCCTTACTATGTGCTTCTTTCTTGGTGACATCTTGATGCAATAGAAGTGCTTCGCTTAATTGGTAACCAACTGTCAAAACTGGGTTGAGACTGCTCATTGGTTCTTGAAAGATAAAGCCAACAGCTGCTCCGCGAATGGCCTGTAATTCTGATTCCGGAAGCCCAGCAATCTCGCGACCCAATAATTTAATTGAACCTTTTTCACGATGACTCGGCGGAGATGGAAGCAGAGAAACCAAACTCATTGCTGTAACAGATTTACCACAACCACTTTCACCGACGAGTCCGAGTACTTCACCTGAATTGATAGAGAAGGAGACTCCTTCAACAACTGTGTTTCGTCCGCTCTCTGTTGCAAATGAAATTTCCAGATCGGTAACAGATAGAACTTCTTCAGTCATTGAGTTGCTAACAGCTTATTCGTGGATAGATCGTGGAAAATAAAAGGAGACGATCCAATTCGGCATGTCTACGATTTCAGAGATTCTTAAGTCGCCGGCAACAGAACACAACATGTATGCATCCATTGCAGAAATACCTTTTTCGGCCATTAAAAAATCAACCATACGGGCAACACTTTCGCGCGCAG
>JBIILF010000095.1:0-4075 GCA_044232785.1 Candidatus Planktophila sp.
TTAGGTGCAACAGGTGCCGCCAATGAAATTACTAAATTGCCAGGTTCGACTACTCGCCTACTGATATTTACTGGTTTAGGCGAAGCGAAAAAAGATTATCCGCATGAAGTACTGCGTCGCGCAGCTGGTGCTGCTTCTCGCGCTCTTGCTGGTGAGAAAAGCGCGGCTTTTGCTATGCCAACTACAAATCTTGAGCAACTCGCAGCTATTGCCTAATTTGTTAGTCTTGGCGCATATGCCTTTGATGAATTTCGCGGATCTTCCAAAGCAGAGCGCAAAGCGCCTTTAGCAGGTGCAACAGTTCAAACTAAATTAGCTAACTCACCAGAAGCTAAAGCCGCAGTAAAGCGTGCAGTCATTATTGGCGAATACACCAAATTGGTTCGTGACTTAATCAATACTCCCCCAAGCCATCTCACACCTGACTCGTTTACCAAAAGATTTGCGGCAGCTGTTAAATCACTCGGCGGTTCTGCTGCGCATTTGAAAGTTACCATTTTAAATGAGAAGCAATTACTTGCAGGTGGCTATGGCGGAATTTATGGCGTAGGACAAGGCTCAGCTAATCCACCACGTTTACTTCATATTTCATATAACCCACCAAAAGCTAAGAAGAAATTGGCATACGTTGGCAAAGGAATTACTTTCGACACTGGTGGTTATGCGCTAAAGCCTGCGGGCGGCATGGAAGCAATGAAATCAGATATGAGTGGAGCTGCTGCAGTTAGTGCAGCGATCTTGGCTATTGCCGCGCTGAAGCTACCAATCGCAATTGATGCATGGGCTGCGATGGCTGAAAACATGATTTCAGATAATGCCACTCGTCCAAGTGATATTCACACGATGTATGGCGGCAAAACAATTGAAGTATTAAATCCCGATGCTGAAGGTCGCTTAGTTTTAGCTGATGCGCTAGTTAAGGCCCAGGAGTCAAAGATGAAGCTAGATGGAATCGTTGATGTTGCAACGTTAACTGGCGCACAAGTTGTTGCTCTCGGTACTCGCACTAGTGCGGTCATGACCAACAATGATGATTTCCGAAATCAATTCTTAATCGCAGCAAATCAAGCTGGTGAAGATTTCTGGCCAATGCCACTACCCGAAGAACTTCGTGCCTCTCTTGACTCAACTGTTGCTGATATGGCAAATATCGGCGAGCGAATGGGCGGCATGTTGGTTGCAGGTCTTTTCCTTAAGGAATTCATTCCCGCCGAACTGCCATGGCTGCACTTAGATATTGCGGGCCCGGCCTATAACGAGGCTAAGCCACACGGATATACCCCAATTGGTGGAACCGGAATCGCTTTCCGCTCGCTAATCCGTTTAGCCGAGATCACTAGCGAAAAGTAGCCCTCAGTTAGTTAGATCGCCCGAAGGCTGGCAAGATAGGGCTATAGAACGCTTATGGGTGAAAGGTTGATCGTGGCTCAATTCGACTTGGTAATTCTTGGTGGTGGCAGCGGTGGTTACGCCTGTGCCCTACGCGCAGCCCAACTAGGTAAGAACGTTGCGCTAATTGAATCCGGAAAACTAGGCGGAACTTGCCTGCACCGCGGGTGTATCCCTACCAAGGCCCTTCTGCATTCTGGTGAAATCGCCGATAGTGCACGCGAAGCAAGTACTTTCGGCGTTAATGCCCAATTCTTATCAATGGATATGGTCGCTGTTAATGCTTATAAAGATGGCGTCATCACAAAGCTTCATAAAGGTTTGCAAGGGTTAGTTAAGTCTCGCAATATTACTTTTGTTGAAGGCCATGGTCGCCTGGTTGCAAAAGATACTGTTGAAGTAAATGGCGAACGCTACACAGGCACCAACGTGGTTTTAGCAACTGGTTCTTATGCAAAATCTTTACCGGGTCTGGAAATCGATGGAGTCCGAGTCATGACTTCAGATCACGCAACTAATCTGAACTATGTTCCAAAATCTGTAATTGTGCTCGGCGGCGGCGTGATTGGTTGCGAGTTCGCATCTGTCTGGAAATCTTTTGGTGCTGATGTAACAATCATCGAAGGATTGCCACACTTAGTTGCACTCGAAGATGAATCAAGCAGCAAGCAACTAGAGCGCGCATATCGCAAGCGCGGTATTAATTTTGAACTCGGCGTTCGCTTTAAGTCTCACACCGTTACTGCCGATGGCGTAACTGTTGAACTTGAAGATGGCAAAACTTTCTCAGCCGATGTGCTTCTGGTGGCAGTTGGTCGCGGACCAGTTTCGGCGAACCTTGGTTACGAAGAGCAAGGCATCACCATGGATCGCGGATATGTCTTGGTTGACAATAAGTGCCGCACTAACGTTCCAGGAATCTGGGCAGTCGGCGATTTGATTCCAACGTTGCAATTGGCACATGTTGGTTTCGGCGAAGGAATCTTGGTAGCCGAAGAGATTTGCGGATTAAATCCTCGTCCAATTAATTACGATGGTGTTCCACGTGTTACTTATTCTGAACCTGAAGTTGCATCTGTTGGCTTAACCACTGCTCAAGCTAAAGAGCGTGGCCATGATGTAGTTGAGTTGAATTACGACTTAGCCGGAAATGGAAAGGCACAGATCTTGCGCACAGCAGGTTCAATCAAATTGGTTTCCCAAAAAGGTGGGCCAGTACTAGGAATTCATATGGTTGGTGCACGAGTTGGCGAACTCTTGGCTGAAGCCCAATTAATCTTTAACTGGGAAGCCTCAGCAGATGATGTCGCACCTCTTATTCACGCACACCCAACACTCTCTGAAGCAATGGGCGAAGCACATATGGCACTTGCCGGCAAACCATTACATGCGCACGGTTAATCAATTAGAATTTTAAACTGGAAACCAAGGAGATGAAGAGATGACGTTCTCACTAACAATGCCGGCGCTCGGAGAGAGCGTTACCGAAGGCACTGTCACACGTTGGCTCAAAAACGAAGGCGACCAGATCGCAGTCGATGAGCCGCTCCTTGAAGTCTCAACCGACAAAGTAGATACCGAGATTCCGTCACCTGTTGCTGGCACCTTGCAGAAGATCGTGGTCGGAATTGATCAAACTGTGGCAGTTGGTGCTGAGTTAGCAATCATCGCCGATGGTGCAACACCTGCAGCACCTGTTGCGGCCACTCCAGTTGTAGAAACACCAGCACCTGTAGCCGCGCCAGTTGTAGCGGCAGCTCCTGCAGCAAGTGGTACTGGCACTGTTATCTCAATGCCCGCACTGGGTGAATCAGTTTCTGAAGGAACCGTTACTCGTTGGCTAAAAAATGTTGGCGATTCTGTTGCCGTCGATGAAGCACTCCTGGAAGTGTCCACCGACAAAGTTGATACCGAAATTCCGTCACCTGTTGCCGGCATCTTGTTAGCAATCGATGTACCGATTGATACCACTGTTGCAGTCGGTGCTCGTCTAGCTTTAATCGGGGCATCAGGTTCAGCTCCAGTTGCTGCTGCTCCAGTTGCTGCCGCACCTGTTGTTGCCGCACCAGTGGTAGCAGCGGTTGTGACACCTGCGCCGGTAGTTGCTGCGCCAGTTATCGCTGCAGCTATTTCACAACCAGTTGATGCTTATGTGACTCCCCTAGTTCGCAAGTTAGCGTCTGAACTCGGCGTAAATCTGGCTATCGTTAAAGGCACTGGTATTGGCGGCCGGATTCGTCGCGAAGATGTTGAACAAGCAGCGCCAAAGATTTCTGCGCCAGTTGCAGCAACTTCAACAGCACCAGCAGTCGCTCGTACTTCAGCTCCTGCAATCGCAGTTTCGCCACTGCGCGGAACAACCGTGACTATGTCTCGCTTGCGAAAAGTTATCGCAGCCCGCATGGTTGAATCTCTTCAAGTAAGTGCGCAACTAACAACTGTTATCGAAGTTGATGTCACCAAAATCGCTCGACTACGCGATAAGTCAAAAGCTAGTTTTGAAGCTCGCGAAGGTGTAAAACTTTCCTTCCTGCCATTCTTTGCCGTTGCTACATGTGAAGCGCTTAAGCAACACCCAGTTCTTAACTCATCTGTCGAAGGCGACCAAATTACTTATCACGGTGCCGAGCATCTAGGTATAGCAGTTGATACCGAACGCGGATTACTAGTACCTGTGATTCAGAAT
>JBIILF010000096.1:0-4071 GCA_044232785.1 Candidatus Planktophila sp.
CTACTAGAACGCCAGCAGCAAGAAGTGCAGTTGCAGCTGTTGTAGCTAGAAGGCGACGACGCAAATGACGTGAAGTCATTTTGGACATATGTCCTCCTTGTAGATGAGTTATCTGACTCGCGGCCGCGAATCAGTTTTTAACAGTTCGCAATTGATCTCGCGAGATCTCAATTACTTTGTTGAACTGTTTCCCCGTATTGCTACGGAAACCTATTTATTTAGTTGTAATAGAGCTCTTGCTCTATCTTCCTGCTTTTGGATCTAACGCATCGCGGATCGCATCACCTAATAGGTTTAGCGATAACACGATGATCACCAACATAGTTGATGGGATCAAAAGGTAAGCCGGGTCATCGCGCCAGTAGCCAATGGCATCTGAGAGCACTAGACCGAAAGTTGATGCTGGTGCTTGCACGCCGACACCTAGGAATGAGAAGACTGCTTCGGCAGATAAGAAACCTGGCAATGAGAGCGAAAGGAAAACAATTGCTGTTGGCCACAAGTTAGGCAAAAGCTCTTTAGTAATGATGCGCCAGCTTGATGCACCCATTGCTTGTGCGGCCATTACAAAATCACGTTCGCGCATAGACATGGCTTGTGAACGAATTAGGCGCGCAAATCCTGGCCAACCAAAGAAGACGAAGAAGGTAACTAGAACGACAATTCGTGCCGCGTTATCTTTTGCAATTCCCAATGCTTCAACGCGCTGAACAAGTGGCAAGCTAAGTGCAATGATCATAAAAGTTCCTGGGAAAGAAAGTAAGAAGTCTGAGAATCGACCAACAACGGCATCAACACGGCCTCTGAAGTAGCCAGTTGTGACACCAATTAGCATTCCTAAACCAATTGTTGAACAGCTGGTAATCACTGCAACTGTGTAAGAAATTCGAGAACCGTAAAGTAGAAGCGAAAGAACATCGCGACCTGTGCCTGGCTCAACGCCAAGTGGGTGATCAAGTGACATGCCGCCAAATCTTCCGATTGGCATTGCATACTCATTTAAAGTCTCTGGATAAGTCTGAGTGTTGCTCAAGCCGAGTAGGCGAACAATAATCGGCGCTAACACCGCAGCCATGATGAAGAAGATCGCAACCCAGGCGCTGGCTACGCCAACTTTGTTACGACGAAAACGCATCCAGGCAATTTGCTTTGGCGTACGTTGCGCGAACTCTTGAGCGCTATCTTCAACTTCAAGTACGGCGTTGTCAGCCAATTTGATGAAACCTCTCCACTAATTTCAATTTAAACAGTCACGTTATTGCAACTAAGTTGCAGAAAACGCATTACCGCACGGTAGTTCAGACTGAGCAAAAGCCGCAGCAAGGTGTGAACGGTACTAAAACTGTGGCTAAATTGAAACCCCATATGTCCGAATTGCCCATATTTTTGGCTTAATTTAGATAACGATTCTTATCTATTAGGTCTAACGCTCTCTTACCTAGGGCTAACTCTTAAGAATCCGAAGTGGCAGGACGGACACCTCGGAATAACTGGATTGGAATCAGGGCCCCGAAGGTCATGAGTACTACCCAGAGAATTCCTAAATCTGCATCAATCATGGTGCCTGCCATGGCTGGTCCAATCACACCAGAGATACCCCACTGCATCCCCATTAGCGCATTAGCTCGGCCCCGTAAATGTTCAGGCGAGAGTTCATTAGCAAGTGCCGGCGCGGTTGGTGACCAAACCATTTCACCAAATGCAAAAACAATCTGGCTTACTGAAAGCAGAATTACTGCAACGAAAAGAGGTGCCAGCGGAGTCATGCCAACAAATAGCCACGAGAGCGCCCAAATAAATGAAACTGAAACTAGCGCTCGCTGCTTTGAAAAGCGCGGTAAGAATTTCAAAACTAAGGGTTGCAAGACAAAAATAGTTATTGTGTTTGCGGCGAAAATTACACCCAACCACTTTGGTGAAAGATTTAAAACTTGAGTAGCAAATAAAGGAATACCAGACATGGTCGCGCCATAGCCAAAGATCATTAGAACTAATCCACCGAAAGATAAGCGCATCAGACTAGTGATCTTAAATAATTCAGAGTAAGAACCTGATTGTGGTTCGTGCGCTTCGGCTACATATTTTTCAACTTCGGGGCCATGCAAAGATAAAATTGCTAAGAAAAAGATTAGGAACGTACAGGCATCAACTAGGTAAAGTATTTGATAAGAACGCAACGAACTATTTGAAACAATCAGCGATGAAATCAGGCCGCCCAAGCCAAGCCCTAAATTAAGCAACATAAAATTCAAGCCAAAAATCTTCTGTCGATCTTCTGGCTTAGTCATGCGAGTTAACATCACGGTTTGCCCTGGCCAGGTAGTGCTATCACCAATTGCGCTTGCTGTTGCAACGACAATTGCCATAGTTTTGTTATCAACAAAAGCCCAAGCAGCAGTTGCGCAAATTTTCAGTAACAAGCCGGTCAAAATAACTTTCTTGGGGCCGATGCGGTCAATTAGGGCACCACTTGGGCCACCAATTAGTAGCGCCATGAATGCGCTCCAGGCTAGTAATAAACCACCAAAAGTTGTCGTGAATCCACGCATATCGTGCAGATAAACCAAGATCAGCGACATAGTCATGCCGCCACCAATAGCGTTAAATCCCACTCCAAGTACTAACCGCCGAGCTTTTGGGGTTAGTAGATCAAAATACTGAGTGAAATAGCGCATTACGCGAGCCTATAACTCTGCGACAATACCTGTCATGTCTATTAACGCGAGCCCTGGTTTCAAATTTGAAATCCAGAAATCGGCCGAGAATTCTTTTGCCCGTACTGGCACGTTAACGACCCCGAATGGCGTAGTTGAAACACCAGCATTTATTCCAGTTGGCACAAAAGCTACAGTTAAATCGGTATTGCCTGAAGCTATGCGCGAACTTGGTGCGCAAGCTCTACTTTCAAATGCTTATCACTTGTACTTACAACCGGGCCCAGAGATTCTTGATGCTGCAGGTGGGCTATCAAAATTCATGAATTGGAATGGCCCAACATTTACCGATAGCGGTGGCTTCCAAGTTTTATCACTTGGAGTTGGCTTTAAGAAAGTTCTGGCAATGGATGCAAAAACTTTCCGTGCTGATGATGTCATTGCCAATAATAAGGAACGCCTGGCTCATGTCGATGACGAAGGCGTAACTTTCAAATCGCACTTAAACGGTTCGATGCATCGCTTTACGCCAGAAGTTTCCATGCAGATTCAACATCAAATCGGCGCCGATGTAATGTTTGCCTTTGATGAATGCACAACTTTGCACAACACTCGTGGCTATCAAGAGCGGGCACTTGACCGGACATATGCCTGGGCAATTCGTTGTTTAGATGAGCATCAACGATTAACAGTTGAGCGAGCCGATAAGCCATACCAAGCGCTCTTTGGCGTTATTCAAGGTGCACAATACGAAGATTTGCGTCGCAAAGCGGCTAAAGATTTAGGGTCTCTTGAATCTTCCGGCATCTCTTTCGATGGCTTTGGTATCGGTGGCGCACTTGATAAAGATTCACTAGGCACAATTGTGCAATGGGTTAATAGCGAGCTACCTGAAGAAAAACCGAAGCATTTACTGGGTATCGGCGCGCCCGAAGATCTATTTGTTGGCGTTGAAAGCGGCATCGATACCTTTGATTGTGTCCTTGCTTCGCGAATTGCTCGCTCAAGTGCGGTTTATACGATGACTGGCCGCTACAACTTAACTAACGCCACCTATAAGCGCGATTTCAATCCGATCGATAGCGAATGCGATTGTTATACCTGCCAGAACTACACCCGGGCATACCTGAACCACTTATTCCACGGTAAAGAGATGATCGCAGCAACTCTTGCGACAATTCATAATGAAAGATTTGTAGTGCGTTTAGTTGATCAAATGCGAGCAGCCCTTAAGACTGGACATTACTTCGATCTAAAGAATGAATTCATGGGTCGCTTCAAACATAAGTCTGGCCAGCATCACGATTAATTTTTGTTTAAAAAATTCGCCCTAAACTGAGTGGTCGAGATTTCATAGACATTCTCGGGTCCATCTTCTTCATCAATCTGCACACCTGTAAATGGAAAACCAAAGTAC
>JBIILF010000097.1:0-4014 GCA_044232785.1 Candidatus Planktophila sp.
TCTTTAAGAATTACCGCAAGACTAAAGGCCGCGGAAATTTCCGAAAGTTTGTGCGCGGAAAAGCTTAGTCACGTAGTGCTTGAGCTAAAGATCTAAAATCTTCAACCAAGATATCGATTTCTGTTTGACCGTGTGCCAAGGAAATCAACCACTGCTCATCTAGCCCTGGAGGCGTAATAACGCCACGATTTAGCGACCATAACCAAGAAAGTTCAGCTACTTGGAAATCAGTTGCTTTGTAATCGCGATAGTTGCGAACCGGTGTTGTAGCCCAAGTAATGCAGCCTTTTACGCCGAAGCCAACTGTGTGAGCAGGCAATTCGTACTGATCAATAATTTCATTAATCCGTACTAGCGCTTGGTGGTTTAGCGCTTCGGCTTTTGCTAGCGCTTCGTGTGTGCAAATTCGGTCAATTGCTCGGATACCTGCCATCGCAAGCGGGTTGCCGTTGAAAGTACCAAAGTGAGCAAGGCGACCATCGGTTACAGCTTGCATATATTTAGCTTTTCCACCGAATGCAGCAACTGGAACACCGCCACCAATTGATTTTGCGAGCGTAATTAAATCTGGTTGCACGCCAAGTCTTTGTGCTGCACCTTGAGCGCCTGCTGTTAGGCCAGTTTTAACTTCATCAAAGATAAGAATGATGTTGAACTTATCGCAAAGTTGGCGTACGCCTTCGAGATAGCCAGCATCAGGCAAAACAATTGCAATATTTTCCAGAACTGGTTCGAGAATAAAGCAGGCGATGTTTGCTGAGTGAGCTGTGAATACTCGCTCAAGTGCATCTATGTCATTAAACGGAACCACATAAACATCACCTGGCACTGTGCCGACATTTATAACTGGGCTTGGATCATTGGCATCGCCAGCTTCAGCCAAACTTGGCTTACAAGAAACCATTAGCGGGTCAAATGAACCGTGATATCCGCCTTCAAGCTTTACGATTCCATTTTTTCCAGAGAAAGAGCGCGCTAATCGAACGGCGTACATTGTTGCTTCGGTGCCTGAGTTGGCAAAGCGAACTTGATCAATCGCAAAGCGCTTACAAATACGTTCAGCTGCATCACGTGAAATTGGTGAAGGAGTTACAAATAGCATTCCTTCAGCGAGTGATTTCTGAATTTCTTCAACAACATCGGGATTTAAGTGACCGGCCAGCATTGCGCCAAAGCCCATCGACATATCGAGCAACTTGCGACCATCAACATCGGTCATATAGGCGCCTTGCGCTGAAGCGATAGCAATTGGGTATGGATCCCAGTGCTGGAAGCTAGATGGCACGCCCATAGGCATGCTCTCACGAGCGACCACATTTTCGATTTCGGATTTACCGGTGCCATCTTTGAAGCGAGCCCATTCTTGGTCTAGCAGAGCGGCAACTCGGGTTGTAGAGACTGGCTTTGATGTAGCAGGAACAGATCTAAACGTTTGCGGATGATTCGCAGTGGTTTTCATTTTTTGCACTTTCGACTTCAAGACGATCTCGAAGCCCCTAGTGCCTTACTCCCAACAAATTTTGTTACTTGGGAAGTTTAGCCGTTTATAACTATTAAGCAACGGGAGTACTAGTTCTAGCGTGGTTTACCGCGTGTTCTCACGAAATTAACTTGCCGTGTATAGGGTTTCTATATGAATAACACCCATAAAACAGGCAAAAAACTAAGCTTCGGCGTTTTCGCCGTAGCCGCAACCCTATTGGTAACCATGGTTACCCCTATCGCACAGGCTGAAGTTGTTTATGCAAAGCCTGAAGCACCGACAAATGTCATTTCATATTTATCTACTCGTGGCGTGCAGGTTAAGTGGACTGCATCTGCAACTGCGTACCCAGCGATTACGCACTATGTAGTTTCTGCAGGTTCTGGTTCGTGCCCAATTATCGTTCCGGCAACTAACCGTACAAGAGTGACCATGCCAGTTGTTGTTGGCCAACCTAGCGGAACTCCAATCGTGCAAGCAGTAAATGCTTACGGATTCTCTGTAGCTGCTAAGGCGAGCACAACTTTCACAGCAGCCCAACTCGCAACTGTTGCATCATCAGCGAGCATTAAGTCTGTTCAAGTTCTACAGCTCAGCGACTTACATGGTGCAATTGAATCGAGCGCATCAAATATTGGTGCTGCAGTGTTAGCAACTGCTTTTGCAAATGATCGCAAGAACTCAGCTGCAACAATCACCGTTTCTTCCGGCGATAATATTGGCGCCGCACCACCAATCTCAACTGAATTCGAAGAAATGCCAACCATTGAATCTATGAACTTGATGAAGTTCGATGCTTCAACTTTTGGTAATCATGAACATGATCGCAATTTGGCGCATCTACAAAAAGTTATTGGCGCATCTGATTTTCAGTGGGTTTCCTCAAACTACGGCGACACTTCACTAGCCGAACTGAAGTCGGGCACAAAAGCTGCCAAGAGTTACACCATCATCGAGCGGGGTGGCGTGAAGATTGGCGTCGTTGGCTCAAATACTGAAACAACTATCGAACAAGTATTCCCAGGCAACTTGGATTACACAGATGCATCAGGCGTAAAGCGCACAATTGAAATTCAAGCTGGCGTAGACGGAATCAATGCTGCAATTGTCGCAGCAAAGAATGATGGCGCCGATCTTGTTGTTGCAGTACTTCACCAAGGTTGGTCTGAAAACGTTGGCGGAGTGGCTTCTGGCGTGCTCAACGACATGGTTACAAAAATCAAGGGTGCCGCAGCAATTTATGGTGGCCACAGCCATCAATCATTCTCGGCATCGGTACCAGGAAAGTTGAAAACTTATGCAACTTTGGTTGGCCAAGTTGTTAACTCTGGCCAAGAATATACTCGTTCTCAAATCTGCGTAGATACTGGCAGCGGTAAAATCATTGGTTCATCAATTGAAACAATCAAAAAAGCAGCTGTTGCAGCTGTCGCAGCAGATGCAGATACCGCAGCGTTAGTAAAGAAATACAAAGATCAGATGAGTAGCAAGCTAGATGTAAAAATCGGTCAAGTTTCTGGAACATTCCCAATCGATGGCACACCTCGTGTTCAGCGTTCTGGTGAAAATCCAATGGGTAACTTCATCGCTGACTTGCTACGCGCTAAATACAAGACTGACTTTGCAATAACAAATGGTGGCGGAATTCGTGATTCATTCCCGGCCAAGGGTTATAAGCCAGTTGATACCACATTGGTTCGCACCGGAACTGACGCACTTGATGTAACTCTCGGAGATGCGCTAACTGTTTACCCATTCGGTAACCAGGTTGCAACAACGGTTGTTACTGGCGAAAATCTCTGGAAAGCACTTGAAATCGGCGTGGGAGGTAACTACGGATCTGAAGGTCGTTTCCCACAGATTTCCGGATTCAAGTTCACCTTTGATCCAACTAAGGCAGTCGGAAGTCGCATCGTTTCAGTAACTACGAACGATGGAGCTGATATTGCTAAGGATCAAACCGTTTACACCCTAACCACTCTTGATTACATAATTTATGGTGGCGATGGATATGTAAATGTGTTCTCGCCTTCAAAGGCCAAAGTTATGGGTGCACTACTAGATATTTTTGTAGATGCACTAAAGGCTGATCTAGCTGCTGGAAAGGTAACTCAAGTGCCAGCGCTTGATGGTCGTGTTAAGAAAGTTGCTTAACGTACAAAGAACTGATTAAAAATCAGGGGCACACCGAAAATGGTGTGCCCCTGATTTATTTACGCGATAAACTACTCTTATATGAATCCGCAAGCAGAAAAACCCACAATTATTCTGGCTACCAGTAATGGTGTTGGAATGGGCCATCTGGTACGTGCAAGTGCAATTGCTCTTGAGTTAAAAGAGATAGCAAACCCCATTATTGTTTCAATGGCTGGCGGCATTGCTGAAGTTCCTAATTTTGTAGGCGTCCGTTGCGAATATATTCCAGGACGAGATCGCGGTTGGATGCCACGAAAATTATGGGATGCATATTTGCGCGATCGTTTACTCGCGTTAATTGAAGAAACCGATGCACAGGTTTTATCTTTCGACGG
>JBIILF010000098.1:0-3903 GCA_044232785.1 Candidatus Planktophila sp.
CGTGCAGCGCGTCCAACAACTGGCCGCCCAGAACGTAAATCATCTGAACGTCCAACAACAGGTCGTACAGAGCGTCCAACTTCTGATCGTCCACGCACTGAAAAGCCAGCATTTAAAAAGACTTTCAGCGACAAGCGCGAAAAGCCAGAGACTCGTGCAACAAAGTTTGTAGCAGAGCGCGCAACTCGTCCTGATCGCAATCCAGCACCGGCTCGTAATGCCGACACAGTTCCATCAACTCGTCGCGACGCGGCTAAAGCTCGTGCGAATCGCAGCAACGATGGTCGTCCAAATTTTGAGCCACGCAAGCGCGAAAAATATGTTCCAGGCGTTGGCAAGCGCAGCGAAAATACAGCTCGCGATTTAAAGCGTTCTGAAGATCGCACTAATTCTTATAACCGTCCAGAGCGCAGTTCATCTAGTGCTTACGGTCGCACTCACTCAGCAACTACCGATTTCGGTGCTGACGATAATTACATCTCAGCAAATTTGGCTGATGCTAATTTGATTGATGCCACACCAAAGACCGCAATCACAATGACTTTCGCTGAACTTGGAATTGCGCCTAAGTTAGTTGAACGTCTTACTGCGCAAGGCATTAACCACCCATTCCCAATTCAGATTGCAACACTGCCTGATGCACTTGCAGGTAATGACATTTTGGGTCGCGGACAAACTGGTTCAGGTAAGACTCTTGCTTTCGGTTTAGCAATGCTGACCAATCTAAATGGTCGCGTAGCAAAGCCTCATAAGCCACTTGGTTTGGTACTAACACCAACTCGCGAATTAGCACAGCAGATTGACGAAGTTTTAACTCCACTTGCAAAATCAATTGGGCTTGATTCAGTAGTAATCGCTGGCGGAATGCCATACGGCAAGCAGATCACTGCAATGCGTCAATCATGTCCAATCTTGGTTGCCACACCTGGTCGCTTAATCGATCTACTTGATAAGGGCGAAGTTCAACTCGATGATCTACAAATCACCGTGCTTGATGAAGCCGATCAAATGGCTGACATGGGCTTCTTGCCAGTAGTAAAAGAAATTCTTGATCAAGCAAAGCCTGATGGGCAGCGTTTGTTGTTCTCAGCAACTCTTGACCGTGGCGTAGATGCGCTTGTTAAGAAGTATTTAAATGATCCTAAGACTCACTCATTGCAGAACGACCGTGCCTCAGTTTCAACTATGAAGCACTACGTACTAACAATGCAGACCACTGACAAAGATGATGTAACTGCGCAGATCGCATCTCGCAGCGGTAAGACCATCTTGTTCGTAAAGACCCAACGCGGTGCTGATCGTTTAGCTGACAAACTTGCTCATGCAGGTGTTCCAGTTGGTGCACTTCACGGTGGAAAGTCACAAGCAGTTCGTACTCGCACATTGGCACTCTTTAAGGAAACCCCTAACGCAGCCCTAGTTGCAACAGATGTTGCAGCTCGTGGTATTCACGTTGATGGCATCTCTTTAGTTGTGCACTTCGATGCACCAACTGATCACAAAGATTACTTGCACCGTTCCGGACGTACTGCTCGTGCTGGCGAAGAAGGCAATGTTGTTCTGCTTTCAACCACGAAGAGCCAATCAGGTGTTAAGTCACTAACTTCTCGTGCTGGTGTAACTCCGATATTTGTTCACGTTGAACCAATGTCTAATGAGTTAATTGAAATAACTGGGGCAATCGAACCTTCAGGTATTCCATACATTGCGCCAGTGATGGAGAACAAGGGACCAAGCCGCGGCAACCGTCGCCCTCGCCCTAACTCAAGCGAACGTCGTCGTCGCCCGCGTTAATTCAATCTGATCTAACCGGTTTAGTAACTCCAGGGTTACTTCACCGGCTTTAGGTGTGGTGCAGGCGTAGGAAATTTCAATCTCATAATCAATTCGAGCAATAAATTTCTCAACCACTTTTTCATCACCTCGGATTAATATCCCGAATTCAAATTCACCTATTCGGGAAATTAAATCTTCGATGCGGGCATTATTAGTTAAAGCATCTGCAAACGCGATGATCTCTTCGACCGTTGAAGTTGGTGGAAGTTCCAGCCTAATTGCACAAAGCTCCATTGCACTTCGCTTTAATCGAGCCAACTCACGAGCCATTTCATCGTAATAAAGTGGCGGTGCTAATAAATTAGTTAACGAATCATGGCGGCCATCGTGTGAGATTGGTTCGAATCTCGGTTTTTCCATTAGATTACTCTTCTCGGATTAAAGCGAAGGAGAATGATGTGAGCGCTGAATCAAAGAAGCATCTCAGCCAATCTGCTCGTCGTAATATCGTGACAGCCCTGCTCAACTTCGAAGGTGCTGTCGTATTAGCCCTAGGTGCTTTTCTCATTTTTAAATCAATAACTGCTGATTCAGTTGAATTGGCACCATTAGCCGGTGAAATAATCTTTGCCGCGATTGGTGGTTTAGGCCTACTTGCATCGGCCTATTCATTTAAAAACAAGCGTCGCTTTGGTCGCGCCCCAGCAGTGCTGGCGAATTTGATCGCCCTCGGTGTAGCGAAATATCAAATTGAGGGCGGTCTCTGGTTTGTTGCCCTGCCGCTAGTGATTGTTGCGGTGGTTACCCTTTATTGCGCATTAACTATCATTCCCGAAGCTTAAGTGTGCGCTAAATCGCTTAACTCACGCCTCTATTTTGAACTAAGCGACTTTAGTCATGGGGGCTCACCTCGGTAGACTTCATGGGTAGATCGCTACTAACAAGGGGAGTGAGCCAGTGTCGGCTTCCGATTCAAATATCGATTTTGGTGCTAACGATTGGTTAGTCGAGGAAATGCAAGAGCGATACCTCGCAGATCCCACTTCAGTTGATCAAGCTTGGATTGAATACTTCACTAAGAATGGCGTTGCTAGTCAAAGCGCCGTAGCTGCTCCTAAAGCTGGCGTTCCCCCAATTCCTAAAGCGATGCAAGCACAAGTTGCTGCACCGGTTGCAGCTCCAGTTGTTGCACCAGTTGTTGCAGTTCAAACTCAACAGCCTGTAGTGACAGCGCCTACTGTAAAAACTGCTCCGACACCTGCAGACCCAGTCGCCAAGCCAGTTCCAGTTTTAGTAACACCTGCAGCATCGTCACTAACTCCGATTCGCGGTGTTAGCGCACGTGTTGTGCAAAGTATGGAAGCTTCACTAAGTGTTCCAACTGCAACTAGCGTTCGCGCAATTCCAGCAAAATTAATGATTGACAATCGCATCGTGATTAATAATCACTTGAAGCGTACTCGTGGTGGAAAAGTTTCCTTCACTCACTTAATTGGTTACGCCATGATCAAAGCAATGCGCGCGATGCCCGAGATGAATGTTTTCTATGGTGAAATCGAAGGCAAGCCGGCAATCGGTCACCCAGAACATATAAATATTGGTATCGCAATCGATTTAGCTAAACCTGATGGCTCTCGGCAGTTATTGGTTCCATCAATTAAAGGTTGCGAAGATTTAGATTTTGCGCAATTTGTTGCTGCCTATGAAGATGTAATTCGTAAAGCACGCGGTGGCACGCTAACCGTTGAAGATTACGCTGGCACTACTGCCTCACTTACCAACCCAGGCACTATTGGCACCGTTCACTCGGTTCCACGCTTAGTTCAAGGTCAAGGTTTGATTATTGGCGTTGGCGCCATGGTTTACCCAGCTGAATTCCAAGGTGCATCCGATGAAACCTTAGCCCGCATGGCTGTAAGCAAAGTAATCACACTTACTAGCACTTACGATCACCGCGTTATTCAAGGCGCGCAATCAGGTGATTTCCTGCGTCGTATTCATGAATTACTGCTTGGTGAAGAGCATTTCTACGAAGAGATTTTTGCAGCACTTCGGATTCCATATGTCCCTATTCGCTGGGCGGTAGATCTTGATTTCACTCGCGATGATCACATTTCAAAGACTGCT
>JBIILF010000099.1:0-3896 GCA_044232785.1 Candidatus Planktophila sp.
AAACGTTAACTAAAAGCGCTTTGATATCGAAGGCTTTATTGACGCTTTCAACGTTCACAAGATTGCGTGCCATAGGGGGAAAGCGTACCTTTACCGCATGAAGGTTACTGACCGCGAATATGCAGTGGCACTAGATGCCGCAGATCCACTACGCCACTTTAAGGAGCGATATGTAGTCACTGATCCAGATATGTGTTATTTGGATGGTAACTCGCTAGGTCGCTTGCCACATGCGACAGTTGTAGCAGTTAATGATTTTATGACGAAAGAATGGGGGCCCGAAGTTGTAAATGGTTGGGGTCACTGGGTTGATGAAGCTCAACCAACTGGCGATTTAATTGGCCGATCAACTTTAGGTGCGGCAGCTGGCCAAGTTTTAGCCTGCGACACAACTTCGGTTAATTTCTATCAACTCTGTTTGGCAGCAATTCATGCGCGCCCAGGACGTAAAACAATAATCACCGATGCTGCAAATTTTCCAACCGATCGCTACATTCTCGATGGAATTGCTAAACAATTCAATTTGAATTTAGTGATCATCAATAATGAAGATCCAGCAATTGCTGATAACGAGCGAATCACAGTTGAGGTTTTAAAGCCTTATCTATCTGATGATGTGGCACTTGTTACTCTTGAAGTAATTCAATACCGATCTGGTGCTCGCAATGACATTAAGTCGTTAACTGATTTGGTTCGCGACTGCGGTGCATTTCTAGTTTGGGATGCTAGCCATGCAGTTGGTGCGATTGAAATGGATTTTGATGCTAACGGGGTAGATCTAGCTGTTGGCTGTACTTACAAATACGGCAATTCCGGGCCAGGTGCACCCGCTTGGCTTTATGTAAATAAGCGCGTGCAGGAAGAACTGCAAGTCCCAATCCAAGGTTGGTTCTCACAAGGTGATCAATTTGGCATGGGCCCAGTCTTTGATCGCGCTGAAGGAATCCGCGGATTCCAGATTGCTAGCCCTTCGTTAATTGGATTGCGTTGCATCAAGAGTGCGTTTTCAATAATTGAAGAAGCCGGCATTAACCAAATCGCGCACAAGAGTGCCACTGGAACTCAAATGATGATTGAGTTATATGACGCTTGGTTAGCTGACTTGGGCTTCACTTTGTTAACTTCGCGGGATGCTAAAGAGCGAGGTGGTCATATCTCAATTGGCCATCCAGATGCTGCTCGTATCTGCGTTGCACTTCGCCAATTTGCCAATGTAGTTCCTGATTATCGCACCCCAGATTCAATTCGATTGGCAATCTCACCACTTCCAACTTCTTATGTTGAAATTTGGGATGGTTTCCAACGTATTCGTGATCTAGTGAGCACTCGCCAATATGAAAAGATTGAAAAAACCGATTCGAGAGTTACGTGAACAACGAGCAGGTAAATCCAGCACTTACTTATACTTCTTACTTAGCTATAGATGAACTGCTAAGTCTGCAGCGACCTTTATCTGATGGCCCTGAACATGATGAGATGCTTTTTATTGTTATCCATCAGAGTTATGAGCTTTGGTTTAAACAGTTAATTCATGAATTTTTGGCCGCGCAGGAAGCTCTTGAAAATAGCGATACTCATCGCTCTCTGGCGCTACTTGGACGCATTCGTACCATCATGAAAGTTTGTGTAGCTCAAATTGATATTCTTGAAACGATGACACCGCTGCAATTCAATAGTTTCCGCTCGTATCTTTCATCGTCAAGTGGTTTTCAATCTGCTCAATTTAGAAAAGTCGAGGCGATTCTCGGCCGCCGTGATAACGCAATGGCGGGGCACTTGCCAGCAGATATCCAAAATGAAATTTCTGAGATTACCAATCGCAACTCTGTTTGGGATTCACTACTCGTTTACATTACAAAGCGTGGGCATGCGATCCCGGCTGAAGTTCTAGCGCGCGATAAATCATTTGCTTACGTAGCAAATCCTGCTGTCCAAGATGTATTGCTCGATGTTCACCGCAATGATCCAGAGAGCGCAGGTGTATGCGAGCGCCTACTTGATATTGATGAGGGGCTACAAGAGTGGCGCTACCGCCACGTGAAAATGGTTGAGCGCACGATTGGCGCAAAGATGGGCACTGGTGGGTCTGCTGGCGTTAAATACTTAGCAAGTACTTTGTTTAACCCAGTATTTGTAGATCTCTGGGAGATTAGATCTCGTTTTTAGTTAGGAAGCCCAGCTAAAACAATCTCAGCGAGTTCTTTACGTTCACGTGGTGCGTTTTCGCGCTCCAGCAAAATGCCTTCTAATTGATCAGGCGACCCTTGAGTTCCAATTGCAATGACAACTATTGGCGTAATGCTCTTTGGTAGGCCAAAAGATTCTGTTGCGATTGCCGCATCAAAACCTGCCATTTGATGAGCCACTTGACCGCGGCTATGTGCCTCGAAAGTAAGTTGACTGACCGCAAGTCCTGCGTCGAATCCAGAACCATTTCTAGGTGTGCCATCTTCATTTTGATTAACAATAGAGACCATTACAAGAGCTGATGCACGATTTGCCCAACTTTGGTTAAAAGGCACAAGTGTGGCAAGTGCAGCAGCAAAGACTTCGTCACCGCGCACGCCTACATGGAAACGCCATGGTTGAAAATTATTTGCAGATGGTGCCCAGCGAGCTGCTTCCAAAATTGCTAACAGGTCTTCCTTGGAAATCATCGCGGTAGCGTCAAAAGATCTCGGGCTACGGCGATTTGCAAGTACTGGATGAATTGAAGTTGCTGTTTGTGCGATCATTTCGCTTACCTTAACTTACTCAATCAAATTACGCATTTTGAAATTGTTAATGCGGACTAATCATGTAAATAGATAATTATTGCAACAATTGAGAAGAGTGCCGCACCCGCAAAAATCAAATACTTTATCCAAGTTGGAATTCCAACTTTATCGGCAGCAGTTTGTGCCATGGTCTTCGTTTTGTTTACAGCTCTACTTGCCCAAGCAAACTCACTAGCCAAAATTCCTAGCCCGGCAAGTAAAATCAAGACTCCAGGGCCAGGTGCAACGAGTGCTATCGCGCCCAATACCGTGATAGTTCCGCCAAGAACGCCAATAAAGATGCGCCAAATCAACTGGCCAGCTTTAGTGCGTTTGATAAAGGACCTTAAGTTCATGGTGTCTCCTTTCGCGTATTAACCACCGTTTTTTTGGTTCCGTAAGCCACTGATGCTATCTCATTGCGACGTCGGCGATAACTATCGGAAGCCCCAGTAATTAAATGTTCGTAACGGATATCGCCATTGATTAATTGACGCATGGTTTGCGTTTCGGTTTCGTCGCCAAAATGCGGGGCCGAGAGTTGTGTGACTTGCACAATTATGTGTGGGTTTATTTTGCGATAAACCAAAGCGAGTTGACGATAAATGACGTTTGCAAATTGTCTAAAGCTTGATAACCCGATATTTCTGGTCCGCAGTCGTGCACGCGCTATAAATGAAGGTTGCGCGCCATGTTTTATAGTTGCCATTTCGAAAAGAATTTGAGCTGCTTCTTTTGCGCCATTTGCGTCAGGTAACTTCTTACACATTCGGTGCAGACGAGCTCGCTCTTCTGGATCTTGCAATAACTTAACTGTCTCGGTGATATTGGCGAGATCTGCCTGATCAGCGCGCAGCGCATAACCTAAATCATGACTCCATTGTGCGCGGGATTCCTGGTCATCAGTTCCGCGAATATTTGAGACAAAGACCGTTGGAATGTGCGCTGGAAGAAGTTCATGGAAACCGTTATACCCCGTGGCGCAAATTGCTGCATCAAAGGCATGTAGAACTTCCGCAAGCGGGAAATATCGAACGAGCTTTATCTCTAGGCCATCGGGTACAAGGGACTTACCGTTCGCATCAAAGGGATTCTTGGTGAGTACGACTTGTAAATCTTTCCAGCCAATTAGCCCGCTGA
>JBIILF010000101.1:0-3887 GCA_044232785.1 Candidatus Planktophila sp.
GTGTGATTTCCCATTGGTCAACTTTTGTCGAATCGCTAGAACGCAAAGTCGTGACTAATTCTGCTGGATTTTGCGCTGAGATCGCTTTGGCAATCTCTTGAACTGCTCCACCAAACTTGGTACCTAATGTGCGGAAGTTTGCTTTGATCGAGATATCAACTAATTCGCCATCAGCACTTGCAATGTCTTCGAGGTCTAACACATTTAGCTCTTCGGCAATCTGATCTTTCATCGCAGCTGGTAATGATGCCCAACCTTTAGCTGAGATCAACGCACGTTGTAGCGGCTGACGAATTTTGACTCCGCTCTCGGCGCGAGCTGCTCTGCCAAGTTCAACGATTCGTTTAGTCAATGCAACTTGTGCCGAAAGTTCGGCATCAATCTGCGAGCGATCAGCAACTGGAAAATCGGTTAAATGAACAGAGCTAGCAGCTGCGTCATTTACTGGACGAATTAAAACTTGCCACACTTCTTCAGTAATAAATGGCACCATCGGTGACATCAACTGAGTGAGTACAACAAGTGATTCGTGCAAAGTAGCCATTGCTGCCACATCGCCATCCCAGAACCGGCGACGTGAGCGACGGACATACCAATTAGAAAGGTCGTCGATAAAAGCAGCGAGAGCTTTTCCAGCTCGTTGAGAATCAAAATCACTTAGCGCCTCATCAACTTCGATGATCAGAGATTGCAGTTCACTATTGATCCAGCGATCCATCAGTGGTCGATCGGCCATGGCCGGTGATTGTGATAATTCAAAGTTTGCAGCTTGCGCATATAACGCATGGAAAGAAACAGTATTCCAATAGGTAAGTAGAGTTTTACGAATTACTTCAGTAATCGCTTCGTGCCCAACTCGGCGTGCAGACCAAGGAGAACCAGCTGCCAACATGTACCAACGAATTGCATCGGCGCCGTGCTGTTCCATAAGTGCCATCGGCTCGAGCACATTACCTAAGTGCTTACTCATTTTGCGACCATCTTTATCAAGAATATGTCCCAAGCAGAGCACAGTCTTATAAGAAGATTGATCAAAAACCAGAGTTCCGATGGTCATCAAGGTATAGAACCAACCGCGAGTTTGATCAATTGCTTCGCAAATAAAATCAGCAGGGTAAGCGGCGGCGAATTTTTCCTTCGAGCCTTCCTTATGCGGATAGCCAAATTGAGCAAAAGGCATCGCGCCGGAGTCATACCAGCAGTCGATAACTTCTGGGGTGCGAGTCATTAGCTCGTTGCACTCAGCACAATTAAATGAAATGTCATCAACAAATGGTCGATGTGGATCTAGATTGGAAAGTTCTTGCCCAGCTAGGGCACCCAATTCGGCTAGCGAACCAATACAAACCTCATGTTTATTTTCGCAGCGCCAAATCGGCAGTGGTGTACCCCAGAAACGATTACGGCTTAGCGCCCAGTCAATATTGTTATTTAGCCAATCACCGTATCGACCAGTCTTAATGGTTTCCGGATGCCAATCTGTTTTTTCGTTTTCCCGGATTAGTGCATCTTTGATTGAAGTTGTGCGGATATACCAAGATGGTTGTGCGTAATAAATCAAAGCAGTGTGACAGCGCCAGCAGTGCGGGTAAGAGTGCTCGTACTGCACATGCTTATACAAAACGCCAAGAGCTTTAAGTTCTTTCACTAAAGGTTTGTCGGCATCTTTGAAGAAGAGGCCACCTACTAATTTAACTTCAGGCAAGAACTTTCCATCAGGGGCAATCGGATTAACAACTGGCAAACCGTAAGCACGACAGACCGCTAAGTCGTCGGCGCCAAAAGCGGGGGATTGATGCACTAAACCAGTGCCATCTTCGGTAGTTACGTAGGTAGCCAAAACTACAAAATGTGAATCTGGAATTTCTACGAAATTAAATGGGCGTTGGTACTTTGTGTGCTCAAGTGCACTACCAGGCATACTCTGCAAAATTTCAACATCACCTTTGAGGGCAGAGATCAGATTCTCGGCAACAATTAAAACTTCACTACTTGAAACTTCATCTTGCACAGTCGTAACTTTTGCGACTACATAAGTAACTTCCGGGTGCACGGCGATCGCAGTATTTGATACCAAAGTCCAAGGAGTGGTTGTCCAAACCAAAAGTGCTGCACCAAGTTCTTGCAGCGGGCCACTGGTAACTGGAAAACGTACAAATACCGATGGATCAGTTACCGTTTCGTAGCCTTGGGCTAATTCGTGGTCTGATAAACCAGTTCCGCAGCGAGGACAGTAAGGCGCTACTCGATGATCTTGAACCAGTAAACCTTTTTGCCAAATCTCTTTTAAACTCCACCAAACACTTTCGACATATTGCGGTGACATAGTCCAATAAGCTTCTTCGAAATCAACCCAGAAGCCCATGCGATTAGTCATATCCGTAAATGCACCTACGTGACGTTGCACTGATTCGCGACACTTGTCATTGAACGCGGCGATGCCAAATTTTTCGATATCGCCTTTGCCGGCAAACCCAAGTTCTTTCTCAACTGCAATTTCAACTGGCAAACCATGGCAATCCCAACCAGCATTACGGATTACTTGTTTGCCTTTCATGGTGTGAAAACGTGGGAAGACATCTTTAAAAACGCGCGCTTCAATATGGTGAGTACCAGGTAAACCATTGGCAGTAGGCGGGCCTTCATAGAAAGTCCAGGTGTCGGCGCCATCGCGATTACTTACCGACTCTTCGAAAACCGAATTTTCTTTCCAGAAAGTCAGGATGGAACGCTCCATTGCAGGCAGATCAATAGCTGCTGGGATTGCGCGAAATGTCATTTACTTCTCCATCTTCATAACTTTCGAAAATGGAGGGACGGGTTTCGCTACTTAGCGATCACCGCGGTACCACCCGCCTTATCTAACGCAGCTGGCTAAAAATTTAGCCTTGCGATAGATCACTTATTTACTAGCGCTCAATTCCCAGTTCTACCGCGGCAACTGCCGCCTCTTCTGGAACGCTCGAAGGTGATGGCCTCGTCAATGCGTTTTGAACCTGTACCTATTCTATTGGAAAGCGTGTGCTGGTAACCAATATTTGAGTTGGGCACGGTGACGCGAGTGGCATTTAGCGCCTATTGGGCATAAGGTGCCCCGCGTGCCTACGAAAAAAACTGCAAAACCTGCCGCTAAGAAAGCCGTAGCTAAGAAAGCTGCCCCTGCCAAGAAGACGGCCGTGAAAAAGGCAGCCCCAGCTAAGAAGGCCCCAGTCAAGAAAGCGGTAGCTAAGAAAGCCGCCCCTGCTAAGAAAGCCGTAGCGAAAAAGGCAGCCCCAGTAAAGAAGAGCATTCCACGTCCGGCTGCGACTAAGCCGGCATCTAGCAAGACTATTGGTAAGCCATTTCCAGCTAAAGCTGGTTCGAAAACAACTATTAGCGTTGATGAGAAGTCACAAACGGTAAGTGTTAATACCGTGGTAATCGCCCCAGTTGAAGTTGTCGTTGAAGAACGTCGCTTAGTAATGCCGCCTCCACCGCGTCCTAATAAGAGTGGTAAGAAAATTGCACCACTTAAGCCGCTAAAAGCTGCGCCATCTCCATTAGTTGCGGGCGAGAATGAAAGCGCCTGGACTGCGGCTGAACTAAAGGCAATCCGCAGCGAAATTTCTAAAGAGTTAGTTCGCTTGCAAGATGAATTAGCAAAAGTTGAACTCGAGATGGATGAATTGATTCACTCTTCATCTGAAGGCGCTGGCGATGATCAAGCTGATGCCGGCACAAAAACTTTTGAACGCGAACATGAAATGTCATTAGTTATCAATGCGCGTGACATGGTTCTACAAACTGAACGCGCACTTGAACGAATTGATTCCAAAAGTTACGGACTCTGCGAAGAATGTGGCAACACAATTGGCAAAGCCCGTTTACAGGTTTTCCCTCGCGCAACG
>JBIILF010000100.1:0-3887 GCA_044232785.1 Candidatus Planktophila sp.
TATGCCATTAACAATACCTTCAACAGTCTCATCGATTGCAGCATCGCCAAAGACAATATTGGCACCTTTGCCGCCAAGTTCGAGCGTTAAAGATTTATTAGTTGGGGCGACAGCACGAGCAATTAATTTTCCAACTTCAGTTGAACCAGTAAATGCAATTTTATCAATACCTGGATGGTTAACGATTGCGGCCCCTGTGCTGCCATCGCCAGTAACGATATTTACTACGCCTTCAGGTAATCCGGCTTGTTGGCAAACTTGCGCAAATAGCAGAGCAGTTAGCGAAGTTGTCTCAGCTGGTTTTAATACTACGGTATTTCCAGTTGCAAGTGCTGGCGCTACTTTCCAAGCCAACATTAAAAGCGGGAAGTTCCAGGGAATGATCTGACCAACAACGCCATGCGGAGTGGTTGTAGTTTCTACGCCAGCATATTCAAGTTTGTCAGCCCAACCTGCGTGATAGAAGAAATGCGCCGCCGCTAGCGGAACATCGACATCGCGTGATTCGCGGATTGGTTTTCCATTATCTAAAGTTTCAAGTACAGCAAACTCGCGGGCCCGCTCTTGCATAATGCGAGCTATCCGGAATAAGTATTTTCCACGTTCGCGACCCGATAACTTAGACCAGCTCTTATCAAAGGCGCTTCGTGCTGCTTTTACAGCAGCATCTACATCGGCTGAGGTGCCAAGTGCAATACTGCTAAGCACTTCTTCGGTGGCTGGATTAATTGAGTTGAAGTGGGATGAACCATTGACCCACTTGCCATTGATGAAATGTCCATAAACTGGCTCGATCTTAACTACCGAACGTGATTCGGGAGCAGCTGCGTATTCGAAGTTCATCTTTATTGGCCTCGTTAGTCGATCGTTACATAGTTAGGGCTAGCGTAATAGCCATCGGACATTTTCATACGTTGTAAAAGTAAATCATTGAGAAGTGCGCTGGCACCAATTCGAAATAGTGAAGGATTGAGCCATTCTGGGCCAGCGGTCTCGTTAACTAACACCAACTGCTTGATGGCATCTTTGGTAGTTCGAATTCCACCAGCTGGTTTAACGCCAATTCGCACCTTAGTTAAATCGTAGAAATCACGGACCGCTTCGAGCATTACGAGTACGACTGGCGGAGTAGCAGCTGGCGCCACTTTTCCAGTTGAGGTTTTAATGAAATCAGCGCCAGCCAGCATTGCTAGATAAGAAGCTTTGCGCACATTGTCGTAAGTAACTAGTTCGCCAGTTTCTAGAATAACTTTTAGATGTGCTCGCTGACCACAAACTTCGCGGATCGCAACAATCTCTTCAAAAACTTCAATGTACCGACCGCTTAAGAAAGCGCCTCGATCGATCACCATATCGATTTCAGCAGCACCAGCAGCAATTGCATCTTCGGTATCTTGCAACTTAACTGCCATCGATGCGCGACCTGATGGAAATGCAGTAGATACCGCAGCCACCGGTAGATCTTGCCCACCGATTGAATCGAGATGTTGGCGAGCAATACCAACCATGTCGTTGTAAACACAGACAGCGCCAACATGTGGCACCGAAGAATCAGTTGGATCTGGGCGGAACGCTTTTGAACAAAGCGCCTGCACTTTGCCCGGCGTATCGGCGCCTTCTAGGGTTGTTAGATCAACCATGGTGATCGCAGTATCAATCGCCCACGCTTTACTACTTGTTTTAATGCTGCGGGTGGCCAGCATTGCGGCACGAGCATCAGCGCCAACTTGGTCAACACCTGGCAATTGCTTCAGATAGTTACGCAACGAAGTATCGCTGCCATCGACGAGGCCATAGAACTTCATCGCACCTCACCTTTCAGAGCTAATTATTTAGATAGCAGCGCTTTCAAAGGCAATCGTAGTTCATCAAGGAGTATTTGGGCACTTGTGGAATCTGCGGCAATTACTTCGACGTAGCACTTCATTTTGGCTTCAGTGCCACTCGGGCGAATAATGATGCGGATTCCGCCAGCTAGCCAGATTCGTAAACCATCAGTTGGTGGTAAATCATTAGTTGGCTTTTCTAAATCATCAATACTTTCAACAGCTCGACCAGCGATTAGTTGTGGGGGATTAGCTCGTAGACCACTCATTAAGTTTGTGACTTCAGTTATCGAGTTCACTCGAATCGAAATTTGTTCAGTTCCATGGAATCCGTGGCGAGCCCAAACTTCATTAAGCAAATCTAGAATTGTTTTGTTTTCAGCCTTTAAGTCAACTGCAATCTGAGCCAACATTAGGGCGGCAGACAACCCATCTTTATCATTTACGGTTTGCGCGTCAACACAATAACCGAGCGCTTCTTCATAGCCAAAAGTTAAATTCGGAATCTTTGCGAGATACTTAAAACCAGTGAGGGTCTCAGAAAAGTCTAAGTTGTAATGCGCAGCAATCTTGCTCAAAATCGATGAGGAAACTATCGAATTAGCCAGAATTCCGCGGCTGGTGTTGCGAGCAATAGATTCACCGAGAATTACACCTAGTTCATCGCCTCGTAGCATGCGCCACCCAGTTTTCGGATCTTTGATAGCTGCTGCACATCGATCAGCATCGGGATCGTTGGCAATTACTAAATCAGCATCAAATGCTTTTGCAGTCTCTAACGCTAAATCAATTGCACCCGGCTCTTCGGGATTTGGAAAAGCTACAGTTGGAAAATCAGGATCTGGTTCGGCTTGGGCATCGACTAAAATTAGCGAAGCAAACCCGGCTTTATGAAATACTCGCTGTAAAGTTTTAGTACCAACGCCATGCATCGCGGTGTAAACAATTTTTATATCTGCAGGTCTTGGGCCTAAGAGCGCAGTTCGGGTGGTGTATTTATGGACAATTTCATCGCTTAAAACTTCCCATTCGGTACTTCGAGGTTGAGATTTTAGCGAAGTCACCGAATCAATCTGTGCGGAGATTGATTTATCGGTTGGGGTAATAATCTGACTACCGCGGTAATCAATGCCATCAACGGTGCCACCGAGGTAAACCTTGTAACCATTATCTTGTGGGGGATTATGGCTTGCTGTAACCATGACGCCCAAATCTACGCCTAGTTCATTTACCGCAAATGCTAAAACTGGCGTCGGTAGTGGACCTGGCAAGACATAAACTTTCATGCCGGCGCCACTAAAAATTTCAGCACTGGTCTGGGTGAAATCTTCGGAACCATGGCGAGCATCGCGACCAATTACCACGCTACTTAGTCCGCGTTCCTTCATATACGCAACGAGACCAGCAGCAGTACGACCGACAACTGCGTTATTCATACAGGATGGGCCAGGGCCGATCGGGCCGCGCAAACCAGCAGTACCAAATTGTAAAAACCCGTTGAAGTATTTGCGAAGCTCGACTTCATTAGCGCTATCAAGTAGTGACTGCAATTGTGCTGCAGTTTTTGGATCTGGGTCGTCGGCAATCCAGGCAGAAACTTCGGCTACTAGATTTTGGTCCATGCTCTTAGGCTAACTGATTTAAATTAACTTTGGAATAACGCTTTTAAGTAGCTTGCCCATACGGTCGGCAGCAGCTTTGCCCGCTGCAATTACTTCAGCATGATTTAACTTTTCACCCGTTACTCCGGCTGCAGCATTTGTAACTAAAGAGATACCCAGAATTTCAGCACCTAACGCATGCGCGGCAATTGCTTCGGGGACAGTAGACATACCAACTAAGTCAGCACCCATCGCGCGCATCATTAAAATCTCCGCTGGTGTTTCATAAGTTGGGCCACGCCAGTGCACATAAACGCCTTCAGCTAAAGAGTTATCTTCGGATTTAACAATGGCGCGAATTCGCTTGCTATACAAATCTGTTAAATCTACGAAATTTGCACCATCAAGTGGTGATGCAGCAGTTAACGAAATGTGATCGCGAATCAATACTGGCTGACCA
>JBIILF010000102.1:0-3884 GCA_044232785.1 Candidatus Planktophila sp.
CCAATTGAATTTACTGGCGATGCTCGCCAACAAGTTGCTCGAGTTGTTAGTCGCATCGAAGCGATTACTTCCGCGCACCCTGCCGCTGCGCAGTACAAGCCCGGCTCTATTCGGTGAGCGGCTTTGGCCTAGCTGGCCCACCGCCAGCGCCTGCGATAACTGGGTGGAGCCATTTGCGCACCGGAAAAGTGCGCGATCTTTACACCAATGAAAGTGGCGAACTTTTAATTGTGGCCAGCGATCGAATCTCGGCCTTTGATTGGGTTTTACCCACCGAAATCCCTGATAAAGGGGCAGTCCTCACCCAAATTTCACTCTGGTGGTTTGAGCAGTTAAAGCATTTAGTCCCAAACCATATTGTTTCAACCGAAGTTCCAGCAGCTGTTGCTGGCCGTGCCGTAATTGCTAAACCGTTAACTATGTATCCGATTGAATGCGTTGCACGTGGTTATTTAACGGGTAGCGGTTGGGCGGAATATAAAAACGATCAAAAAGTTTGCGGCAATGAACTTCCAGCCGGTTTACTCGATGGCTCTAAATTACCCAACAGCATTTTTACGCCAGCGACTAAAGCTGAAATTGGTGATCACGATTTAAATATCGATTTTCTGGCTGCCACTAAAATTGTGGGCGCTGAAACCGCTGCTGAATTACGCGACTTAACTATCGCTATCTATGACTTCGCGGCTGGTATTGCTCAAGAGCGCGGAATTATTTTGGCAGATACTAAATTCGAATTCGGCACTGATCTGCATGGCGAACTAACCCTGGGCGATGAAGTATTGACCCCTGATTCATCTCGTTTTTGGGATGCAAGCGTTTGGCAACCAGGTGGTTCGCAACCATCATTTGATAAACAATATTTGCGTGACTACTTAGTTAGCAGCGGCTGGGATCGCGAAAGCAATCCACCAGCGTTGCCCACTGAGATTGTTGAAAAAACAGCGCAACGTTATACCGAAGCATTTGCACGTATCACTGGCACCGAGTTCAAGATCTAACAAAGGGGATAAGACAATGGGAAAAATCGTGGTTGATGTCATGTTAAAGCCAGAGATTTTAGATCCACAAGGCAAAGCTGTTGCTGCTGCACTGCCCCGCCTAGGTTTCTCATTTGCCACCGATGTTCGCCAAGGCAAGCGCTTTGAGATCACTGTCGATGGCGATGTCACCACGGCTCAAATTGCTGAAGTTGAAAAAGCTGCCGAAGTTCTACTGGCTAACCCAGTTATCGAAACCTTCACCGTTAGGGCCGAATAAGTATGCGCATTGGAGTCGTAACTTTTCCCGGCACTCTCGATGATCGAGATGCCGCGCGAGCAGTCAAATACGCGGGTGCTGAGGCAGTTTCGCTCTGGCACGGAGATGCCGATCTAAAAGGTGTCGATGCCGTAATCCTGCCGGGTGGTTTTTCCTATGGCGATTACTTACGTTGCGGTGCGATTTCACGCTTTGCACCTGTGATGACTGAAATTATTGCGCAAGCCAATAAAGGTATGCCGCTACTTGGTATCTGTAATGGTTTCCAAGTTCTCTGCGAAGCTCATTTATTACCTGGTGCACTTACTCGTAATCACGAGCTACATTTCTTATGCCGCGACCAGAAGTTAAAGATCGAAAACACCACGAGCGCCTGGACTTCAAATTTTACAATGGGGCAAGAAATTGTGATTCCGCTAAAAAATGGTGAAGGTTCTTTCCAGTGTGACGATGAAACTTTGAAATCACTCGAAGATAGCAATCGCATTATTGCTCGCTATGTAGGCGAAAACCCAAATGGTTCACGCAACTTAATCGCCGGCATCACCAACGAACGCGGCAACGTAGTTGGGTTAATGCCACATCCAGAACATGCCATTGATTCACTAACTGGGCCAAGCACCGATGGGTTGCCATTCTTTACTTCAGTACTAGCTGCGATGGTAGGTAAGTAATGAGCCTTGATACCGTTGCAATTGCGCAAACTTCGCCAGCTACCAAACAACCTTTTGCTGAACTTGGTTTAAAGCCTGATGAGTATGCCCGCATTAAAGAGATTCTTAATCGCCGGCCAACTTCATCAGAACTCGCCATGTATTCAGTTATGTGGTCTGAGCACTGCTCTTATAAATCTTCCAAAGTACATTTAAAACAATTCGGCGAGAAAGCACCTCATAGCGATGCGCTCTTAGTTGGTATTGGTGAAAATGCGGGCGTGGTTGATGTTGGCCAGGGCTACGCCGTAACTTTTAAAATCGAATCGCATAACCACCCCTCATTTATCGAGCCATACCAAGGCGCCGCAACTGGCGTCGGTGGAATCGTGCGCGATATTTTGACGATGGGTGCTCGCCCGATTGCCGTCATGGACCCACTTCGCTTTGGCCCAGCCGATGCCCTTGATACCAAGCGGGTTTTGCCTGGAATCGTCGCCGGAATCGGTGGTTATGGAAACTGTTTAGGCCTACCAAATATCGGTGGCGAAATTACTTTCGATCAAACTTATTTAGGTAATCCACTCGTTAACGCGCTCTGCGTTGGTGTAATGAAACATGATCAAATCAAATTAGCTAAAGCATCAGGTGCCGGCAACTTAGTTGTGCTTTTTGGCGCCAAAACTGGTGGCGATGGCATCGGTGGCGTATCAGTTTTAGCCTCGGAAACTTTTGGCGCTAGTGGCCCAGCAAAGCGACCAAGTGTGCAAGTGGGAGATCCATTTGTTGAAAAAGTCTTAATTGAATGTAGCCTAGAAATTTTTGCCGAAGATTTAGTGGTTGGAATTCAAGATCTAGGTGGCGCCGGTTTATCTTGTGCAACAAGTGAACTCGCATCAGGTGGTAGTGGTGGCATGCAAGTGCAACTCGACAAAGTTCCACTACGTGACCCATCACTTTCGCCTGAAGAAATTTTGATGTCTGAATCACAAGAGCGCATGTGCGCAATTGTCGAACCTAAACATATTGCCCGGTTCCTAGAGATTTGTGCCAAGTGGGATGTCACCGTTGATGTAATCGGTGAAGTTACCGATGGTGATCGTTTAATTATTACTTGGCACGGCGAAGTAATTGTTGATGTACCGCCACGCACTGTGGCGCATGAAGGCCCGGTTTATAACCGCCCACTGGCCCAACCTGCTTACATCAATATTGTTAACGCACAGGTGATTGATGTTCCGCTACCAAATACACCAGCAGAAATTAAAGCGGCGATGCTAACCATTGCAAGCACGCCAAACTTGGCAGATAAATCTTGGGTGACATCGCAATTCGACAAGTACGTGCAAGGCAACACAATTCTGGCGCAACCAGAAGATGCTGGCATGGTTCGAGTTGATGAATCAACTCAACTTGGGGTGGCAATTAGTACTGATGCCAATGCCAACTGGTCATATTTAAATCCATACGAAGGCGCCAAATTGGCGCTCGCTGAAGCTGCTCGCAATATTGCCGTCGCTGGCGCCAAGCCGCTAGCAGTCACAAATTGCCTTAATTTTGGCTCTCCTGAAGACCCCGGCGTGATGTGGCAATTCGCCGAATCAGTTCGTGGTTTAGCCGATGGTTGTTTAGAAATGGGACTACCTGTTACAGGCGGCAACGTTTCGTTCTATAACCAAACTGGCGATGTCGCGATCCTGCCTACCCCGGTAATCGGTGTGCTCGGCGTAATTCAAGATGTACGCACTCGCACGCCCATGGGAATTCCAGCCGCTGGCCTTGATCTCTATCTCTTAGGTGAAACTAAGAACGATCTGGCTGGCAGTGAATGGGCTTTCTTGCATAATCAACGCGGTGGTAATTCACCAATCGCTGATCTGCAACGCGAAATGAAGTTAATTGATTTCTTACTTGCCAATAATGCCATCTTTAAATGCGCCCACGATCTTTCCCAAGGTGGCCTGGCTGCAA
>JBIILF010000103.1:0-3858 GCA_044232785.1 Candidatus Planktophila sp.
CACGATGGATACTTTCGTAGATTCATCTTGGTATTACTTGCGCTACCCAAGTTCGACTAATCATGACGAACCATTTAGTCGCAAAGATGTTGATACCTGGTTACCAGTTGATCAATATGTTGGCGGCGTAACACATGCGATCTTGCACTTGCTCTACAGCCGCTTCTTCACCAAAGTTTTATTCGACATGGATATGGTTTCATTTAACGAACCATTTACTCGTTTACTAAATCAAGGCATGGTCTTGATGGATGGTTCGGCTATGTCTAAGTCTCGCGGCAACTTAGTTCGTCTCTCTGATGAACTTGCTAATCATGGCGTCGATGCAATTCGCTTATCAATGGTTTTCGCTGGCCCTCCTGAAGATGATGTTGACTGGTCAGATGTTTCACCAGCTGGCTCAGTTAAATTCCTAACTCGTGCTTGGCGTTTATCTGGCGATGTAACAAGTAAGCCAGGTGTTGATTTCAGCACTGGCGAGATTTCACTTCGTAAAGCCACGCATAAAGCACTTCACGATGCGGCATTTGCCGTTGAATCTTTCCGTTTTAACGTAGCAATCGCTCGCGTTATGGAACTTGTTAATGCCACCCGCAAGGCTGTAGATAGTGGTTGTGGCCCAGCTGACCCAGCAGTTCGCGAAGCAGTCGAAGCCACAGCAATTATGTTGTCACTCGTAGCGCCATATACCGCTGAAGAAATGTGGGATCGCTTAGGCCATCAGCCAGCAGTAGCGCTTGCGGGCTGGCCAGCTGTGGATGAAAAGCTACTTGTGGCCGATGCGGTTGAAGCAGTTATTCAAATCAACGGCAAGATCAAAGAGCGCCTTGAAGTTTCTCCAACAATCACCGATGCCGAACTTGAAGCACAAGCGCTTGCACTTCCAGCAATCGCGGCTGAATTAGGCGGAGTAAGACCGGTAAAGATAATTACTCGCGCACCTAAGCTCGTAAATATCGTTATCCCCAATTAATTATTAGCCAGCGCTAAATCCCTAAAACTCCGCCGAGAATGTCGGCATGAATGAATTCCAAAATCAGATTCAACGGATCACCGATTGGTGGTACGAACTAAATTTTTCTAACCTACAAAAGCGCAGCTTATTAATTCTGGCAGCGGTAGTAATCGCTATCTCGGGCTTCTGGGTAACCACCGGAAAATCTGAAGCGGTGATCATGGCCGAACCAATTGAAATAGCGGCACCGCTAGTAACTATCGATGTAGCTGGCGCAGTTACTAACCCTGGGGTTTATGCGTTGCCAGGTGATTCGCGTGTCATCGATGCAATTAAGGCGGCAGGTAATTCTCTGACTGGTACAGATCTAAGTGATTTGAATTTGGCCCGCATCATTCGAGACGGTGAGCAAATTTATGTATCACCAACTGCGAAAACTAAAATTCCAGCTGGGCGCAAATTTGTGACTAAGAAAGCAACACCTAGAGGGCCACTTAATATAAATCGAGCAACTGCTAAACAGCTCGAAACTCTAAATGGTATTGGGCCAGTTTTAGCTAAAAGCATTGTGGATTATCGTGCTGCAAATGGTCCATTTATTACTTTGGAAGATCTCGACAAAGTTTCTGGGATTGGGCCAGCTAAATTCGCACAGTTCAAAAGCCAGATCACCGTTTAATTGACTATCGCGCCCTAACTATTGGGGGCGCTATTTGGCTAGGCGCGCTATTGCAAAGCTACGTAGCGCCTTGGCGCGTATCGCTTCTTATGCTGGCGTTAGCTGGCTTTATCTTCTTTGGAAAACGACAACGCGCAATAGTTTTAATATTGGCGTTATTGCTGGGTTCAACGATCATGTCATTTCGGGCACAAGCGCTAACTCAAACCATTCTCACGCAATATCTAGGTAGTGAAGTTTCGATCACTGCTCAGTTAATTACCGACCCAAATCGCACCTCACCTAAAGTTTCTGGCCGAAATTTTATGGCAAGTAATTGGTCTTTCTTAGCAAGTGCCATTGAACTTGAGAGCAGTGCTGGCAAGTACAAATTGAAAATTCCGATTCGAGTCCTTTCGCCCGCTAAGAATTTAAATGGATTATTACCAGGACAAACCATCAGCGGTAGAGCAGTTTTAGTTAAAAGCAAGGAGGCCAGAGTTGCAGCTCTGGTGCTTTTTCATGGTGAGGTAAAGATTGAAACTACGGCATCGCGCTGGGCTCGTTCACTTGGTTCACTTCGAATTGGGCTACGTGATGCAAGTGGTGACGGAGATTCAGGCGCATTGATTCCAGGAATGGTTTTGGGGGATACCTCGAAACAAACTGCTGAATTCAAGTTAGCGATGAAGCGATCGGGGTTAACGCATTTAGTTGCGGTAAGTGGCGCCAACTTTGCAATTGTTTCGGGCTTTGTTTTATGGCTAATGCAATTCATATTTCGCAACCGTAAATACCGAATTGGTGCGACTGCGTTATCTCTAATTTTCTTTATCGCCCTCGTTCGCCCATCGCCATCGGTACTGCGTGCTGCCGCCATGGCCGCAGTTGTCCTCTTCGCAATGAGTCATCGCCGTGCTGCTGATTCGCTACCTGCACTTGGTTTTGCAATGGCAGCCGTTGTCATCGCCGATCCTTGGCAAGCCCGCGATGCTGGTTTTGCGCTATCGGTATTAGCAACTGGTGGTCTTTTACTTGCTGCGCCAAAGATCATTGCTCTTCTGCAGCGCTTTCTGCCTAAGAAATTAGCGGAATCACTCGCACCGCCAATCGCCGCAGTACTTTTCTGCGCACCTGTATTAGTGGCGCTATCTGGCTTTCTCTCACCAATGAGCATCATCGCCAATCTATTGGCGGCGCCAGCAGTTGCCCCAATCACGGTACTGGGATTTATCGCAGCCCTGATTCATCCATTCTTACCTGGCATCGCTGGCGTCTTGATCCTAATAATTCGTGTACCTGCCGCTTTTATTGGTTTTGTTGCAAAGTGGTCAGCGAGTTTCTCAGTGCTAGAACTTGGCAAAGGGGCAAGCGGTTTCTTAGCTATCGCGGTTATTGCTTTATGCATCTGGATTTTTAGAACCTTTTTTCGCAAACATCGAAAAGCAATTGCAATTCTTCTAGTTGCATTACTAGTCACAGGTAATTGGGCAACTAGATTTCCGGGCATTGATTGGCAAGTGGGTAATTGCGATATCGGCCAAGGCGATGCGATGGTTATTAATTTGGGTAAGCAGCGCGGGGTAGTAGTTGATGTAGGGCCAGACCCACAGTTAATCGATAGATGTTTAAAACAATTTGGGATTACGAAAGTATCAATTTTGATTCTTACGCATTTCCACGCTGATCACGTTGAAGGTTTGCCGGGGCTACTTAAAGGTCGAAGTGTGGGGCAAGTTTGGGTTAGCCCACAGATTGATCCAGCTTTTGAAAGTGATCGAGTACAACACTGGTTAAAAGAAATTCCACAAATTCCGGTCACAGCTGGGTTTACGGCTCAGATTCAGGGAGAACGTGGTGCGATAAATTTGCAGGCGATCTGGCCAAAACTTGGAGCGCAAGATACGCCCAATAATTCCAGCATTGTGATGAAGATAAATTCAGCAGATTTTTCGTTGCTAGCAGCCGGGGATATCGAACCTATTGCGCAGTCACAATTAGTGCAGCAAATAAGCCAAGTTGATCTCTATAAAGTGGCCCATCATGGTTCGCGTTTTCAAGATCTCAACTTTATGCGGGCACTCTCGCCACGAATATCGATAATTAGTGTGGGTAAAGACAATACCTATGGCCATCCGGCGCCCCAAACAATCGCCGCCTTGAGTAGGATCGGCAGCACGGTTTACCGAACTGATCTAGATGGCGCGCTTGCGATTAATGCGCGTAGACATCAAGTTAAAGTTCG